>CAZMMB010000007.1:7060-16055 GCA_964567325.1 uncultured Oscillospiraceae bacterium | reverse complement strand
TTGTCGAGATGGAAAAACATACATCATAATTTCCATCTGTTCAGCGCGCCAATAATTAGGTTCTGCAATCGGCATATATAAACGGTTGGCCGATTGCTGGCAGATACCATCTGTTGGCTGAACGGATTCTGGCTTTCAAAATAATCCGTTCAGCATACCCTAATTATATCACCTGATTTCAGACTATTCAATAAACTATTGGACCCCTTCTTATTTTTTCTAAAAAGCGTTATAATAGATAAGGGCTGAATATTATTATTTATCGGTAGTTTTTTAGGAGTGAAAAAAATGGCGGAAATCTTTTCATCAAACGCATTGGAAGTGAACCTTGCAAAAACTAGAGAAGATGAAATCGTAATACCCCCTGAGCAACAATGGTTTATCGATTTATCATCCTCTAAATGGGGGATCCACAAAAGGACCCGCGAGTTCATTGCGGAGCTCAACCATAAGTATAGGAATGATGAATATGTCATAGATTCCCTTCATAATATATGCCTGACAGATTTGTGGTTTTATAATTCAACTGAAGACCCCCAAAAATCCTTCACCATTCTGCTGAAAATATTTGAGGACCTTTTTGTTTCGCAAATGGAGGAGACCGCTAGAGAACTACTCATAAAGACCCTTATAAAATTCATCGATAGGTTGGCTAACCTGGATAATTTCCCTCATGAAATCATCCTAGATGCAATACAGCTTATAAAGCAAACCATGCCAGACCACGAACTGCTATACATCAGACATTCCGGATACTTTAAAAGCTATTTGAACAAAATAGCTGAATATTCTCCTTTTAAGGAAATACTGACAGAACTTACAGCTGATCTCCTTGGTCGCTGTATCGATTACTGGGAATCAAGCTCAAATATTGAAGAATGGTATGACAGTCGGAGGCACTTACTGCGGCAGATGGACGAAGAGACTATTAAACAGGTAGGAAAACCATTTTTCCATAAATTAAGAAATGCTTTAAATAACGCCAAAGACTGGAAGTCTATATCCGGCCTCATGTTCTACAATGATATTTCAAATTATTTCCGGAGCTTTACAGACCGCTTTGACTCCTACCTTGAAACAATTTACTACCTGTATTATCTTCTCCATTTACCCGGCATGGCTCACCTCAATGACCACCTACTTTACGATATGAATAGAAATCTAAGAAATGTTTTTACTGAGCTGGATGAAGATGACATAACTGGTTTTTTAGATACCATAATGGAACAGTTTCAGGAATTAAACGAAGATTATGGGGCTACCGTTTTAGACTGTATCATAACCCTTGGCAAGGAAGTTATCGATAGGGAAAACCAAGCAATAATCTCCTATTTTATCAGCGGATTAATCAAGCTAGGCTTCAATTACCCGGGCACCATGACCCTAAACGACGACTGGCAAATAAGCATCAATGCAAACCACGTTAAAAATATTCGGGCCTGGCTTGAACTTATTAAATATAAACCCCCTGTAATGGGTGAGCTCCTAGCTGCACTTATTGTAAACTTGAAGCTGGGGGGGATTTTTATATCGGATACAGACCTCTTCCAAAGGGATGTAACCAAGTTACTGAATTCTGACATTGCCTCAGTTTACAGGGAGATAAAACAATTAGCTCGCATATTCCCCGTCTACTTCCGTGATATAGGGGCAGAAGGTAAGTTGAGAGAGGTGTCAACTGCCATAGACGAGCTTTCTCTAAGAAAAGATCGGCTAATTCACTTTTTAAGAAAGCAAACCCATACGGAGAGCAATAACACCCATATTCTTCTTACAAAGGCTATTATTGAATATTGGTATGACGGTGATAAAAAGCCTCTGAAGAAACTGGTGCCGGAAGATGTATACCAATGGTTAGGTCGTGACGAGGAATGGTTGCTACATGTCAAGCAAATTATGAAATTGCTTACCAGAAACACAGGATTTACTCCCAGACAACTTTTAGAGATGGACATCAGCTATATTGAAGAAGCCCTGGCAGAAATAGACTATGACAATGAGCGGGACAAAAAACGTACTCTCTACATCTTCCAGGTCTATTCTCTCCTATCAGAGAAATACTCCCTGGAATCAGAGGATGTAATTCAAATGCTTAAAAATAGTGGCCTCTATGGAAAAAAGGATTTAGATGCATTAAAGCATAAACTGGATAATAATATCAAAGAGGCCCTATTGGACCTCTATGGCATTATGAACAAACTCAAAGAGATTATACTTGACCCTAAACAAAGTGAGGCCATGGAAAACATATATTATAAGCGGCATATCGCTGCAGGGATACCATCTATGTATGGTCAGTATATAGAAGCCAAATTTGAGGCCCTGGGAATGATGTACCGGCTGGAAAAAACTGCCTCTAAACTTATGGTGAGCATTTTGAAAACTGTCAATCCGGAATATATAACCGCTCGAACATTAAGAAACATCTACCAGGTACTGGAAATGTTTCGCATGGGCCTTGAAATAGATGGAATATACAATCAGGGGTTAAACTCCCATTTAGATATGTTGAAATACAGTTTAACCTCCCCCAGCTTCTCATTGGACCAGTATATGAATATATTCCAGTTTATGGCTAAAGATATTAAGCAAATTATCGACGAATATTTCTTCGATGTATATGAAAGGGCTCTTAAAAACATCATTCCCCAAGTTTTCCAGCATATCGAAACAAGGCCTGAAATAGACCAAAGACATTTTTATTACATGGAATCAGAAAAATTCTTGAGGGAAAATCTTGCCTCCGCTTTTTTAGTTCAAGACTTGGATAACTTTATATCAGACATCTTGGGTAATTTAAGGAACATGTTAGATACCTACTCCCATTCCTTTATCGAAAATATGATGACCTACGATCCGGATATAACCTTCAGCCGCTTGCAAAAAACATCTGATGCGGTGGATAATCCGGTCTTCCTAGGGGCAAAGGCCTTCTTTCTAAAAAAACTGATACGATACGATTTCCCCGTTCCACCTGGTTTCGTCCTAACTACAGAAGCTTTCAGGCACAAGGATACCATTCGTTCCCATCCATCAATAAGCAGTGAATTTGAAAGAATGATATATAAAAACATAGAGGAAATTGAAAGGATATCTGGCAAAAAATACGGGGACCCAAGCAATCCTCTCTTCTTCTCCGTAAGATCCGGTTCATCTATATCTATGCCGGGGGCTATGAGGACCTTCTTAAATGTTGGTATGAATGACAAAATTACTGAAATTCTCAGTAAAAACAAGTTATACTCCTGGACCGTATGGGACTGCTACAGGCGCTTCCTACAAAGCTGGGGCATGGCCTACGGAGTTGACAGGGATTCTTTTGACAGGATAATGTTAGACCATAAGGATAGGTGGGGTGTAGAGCTGAAAGTGCAATTCACTAACCAGCAAATGAGGGCAATCGCATACGATTACAAGGCCCATTTAAAAGGCAAGGGGATAGAAATCGAGGATGAGCCTTTTCCCCAGCTAAAACAGGCAATTATTAGCGTCCTGAATTCCTGGTCATCAAAAAGTGCAATCTACTATAGGAATCACATGCAGATAGCCGATGAGTGGGGCACAGCCGTTTTGGTGCAACAAATGGTACTTGGTAACCTCTCTGGCAGCTCAGGAACTGGTGTTGTCTTTACTAACAGCCCCTTTAACAGCCAGCCTGGCATCAATCTCTACGGTGATTTTGCCCTTTGCAGTCAAGGTGAGGACGTGGTAGCAGGCCTGGTAAACACCCTGCCTATAACAGAATCTCAAAGGAGAAAGTATTACATCGATAGCGGTATCTCGCTGGAATCAGCCTTCCCCCGCATCTATAATGCCCTCATAGATTATGCCAGCCAACTCATCCAGCAGCATGGTTTTGTACACCAGGAAATAGAATTTACATTTGAATCGGATAGACCTGAAGACCTATATATTCTCCAGACCCGAAATCAAAATTTTAAAAAACAAAAGGCCATGACAACTTTTGTAAAAGCTTTTCACGAGATGGACCTTGTCGGAAGGGGAATAGGTGTCAGCAGCGGTGTTCTTTCAGGTACGCTGGCATTCGATATGAGAGACTTAAAGGAATATAGGCGAAAGGATCCCCAAAAGGCCCTAATCCTAGTAAGGCCTGATACGGTCCCCGATGATATTCCCTTAATCTTTAATTGCGATGGCCTGATAACAGGCAAGGGGGGTACAACCTCTCACGCTGCAGTTGCGGCGGCCGGATTGGGTAAGGTCTGCATAGTGAATTGCAGGGGTCTTCGTGTAAATGAAGATGAAAAAACTTGTATAATTAACGGCCACGCCTTCGGGTCAGGCGATCCAATATCCATAGATGGAGACACAGGCAATATCTATGAAGGCAACTACCAAATCAATACAGAACTTTAAAATAATACAGGAGGAATCTAAATGAACATGAACTTACCAAATAAGAGGGTACTTGGGATTAACGGGATTGGCAGGATAGGGAAACTCACCCTGTGGAACCAGCTCAACCTAAAGCACTATGATGAGATAGTCATAAATGCAGGAAGAGAAGTGGGAAAAAGGGTAGATGATATTGTCCAGTATCTGACCACCGATTCTACTTATGGAAATCTAGACCGATTCCTTTATGGATATTCGGGGAAAACCAGCCATGTTAAAATATTAGACCAGTCCCAATGCATCATTGAAATGGACGGGATTCCTGTAAAAGTATTAAGAAAGGCCAGAAACCCCAGGGATATCGATTGGTCTAAATCCGGAGTAAGAGTTGTAATAGATTGCACGGGGAAATTTCTCGACCCTTCCTTATCCGCCGACCACCCCAAAGGTAGCCTAAGGGGTCATTTAGAAGCCGGTGCTGAAAAAGTAATAGTCAGTGCCCCATTCAAGCTTTCCAATTCATCCCAGAAAAGACCTGATGATTCAATAATGATGGTTTACGGGGTTAACCATTTTATATACGAACCTATGAAACACCACATTATTTCAGCTGCCAGCTGCACAACTACAGGTCTAGCCCACATGGTAAAACCCTTATTGGATGCGGAGGAAACATCCAGAATTATAACAGCCTCAATGACTACAGTTCACGCCGCTACCAACAATCAAAACATTCTTGATTCACCTCCTGGTGCTGCAAGTAAAGACCTTCGCAGAAATCGCTCAGTTTTCAACAACATTATCCCTACGTCTACAGGTGCTGCCATAGCCTTGGAGGAAATCCTCCCGGAAATTAAAAAAGTGGGATTCATGGCTGATTCCATCAGGGTTCCAACTAGTACAGTCTCACTAATTTCTTTAAACCTTACCTTTAGGACGGAGCTGAACAGTAAGGGGGACCCCATAATTAACCAATATTTCATAAACGATCTTTACAAAAAAGCGGCGGAAGGCCCACAAAAAGGACTTTTGCTCTACAGTGATTCCCAAAATGTCTCCACAGATATGATGGGCAAGGAGGCAGCCATAATCATAGAGGGGCATGATAATCATACAAGGACCGGTTTTCTCTCCTTAGATGCGGATACCCTTACAAACTATGGGATTAAAGCCAGTCATGACCTTAATTTGCCTGTTACCCATGCTAAAATTTTTGGTTGGTATGACAACGAATTCGGTTGCTATGTGAATTGCCTTGGAAAACTAACTAAATATATTGATAAAAATCTAATTTAAAATGACTATTAAGAAATTAACCTTTAATAAAACAAATTTACTATATATTTTTTACCCCTTAAGCTTATTTTACATGGAAATCATAGTTAAAATTGCCTGTTTTAAGGAGGTTCCACTATCGGGACTCCTTTATACAGGCTTGTTTTCTATTTCAGCAGGCCTTTTTCTATCCCTGCTTGTCAGCCTATTTAACTATAAAACTAACAGATATATTTCGATTTCACTTTTAATAACCATAAGCTTGTTTCTAGCTGCCCAAATAGTCTATTTCCAAGTATTTCATACCTTCGGCACCCTATACTCCTTATTTGCTGGCACCGATGCTATAACAAAGTTCTGGCCTACTACCATAGAAGGGATTAGGAGCAGCCTTATCTACATCCTTCTCCTAACAGCTCCCCTTCTGGTATTCACCCTTTATGGAAAAACCTGTCTACCAAAAGAAAGACAGTCTAGGAATACACTTTTTAACCTAGGATTTGGAGCCATAACAAGTTATCTAATATCTTTTATCTTGATTATAAATAATTCTGGGGGAATAATGCCAGTTAAATATCAATACAGGCAGGCATTTGTTCCTAACCTTTCCGTGGCCAACTTTGGGGTATTGACTACCCTGAGGTTAGACGCAAAATTCCTGTTAATAGGCCAACACATGGGCCTAGATGATTCCGATAAAGATCTAGATGATGAGGAAGATGGGGATGAAGAAGAGGCACCGGCAGAAATTCAATATGGCTATAATGTCAGGGAAATAGATTTTGACACGCTTATAGGGAATGAAAAGAACCCAACCCTAAGGGATATGCACGAATATTTTAAAAATGTACGGCCTAGCAGGCAGAATGAATATACCGGTCTTTTCCAAGGGAAAAACCTCATATGGTTTGTTGGTGAGGCCTTTTCCACCCTAGCCATAAACGAAACTACCACTCCTACACTAAGTCGTCTAGCAAAGGAAGGATTTGTTTTTAACAATTTCTACAATCCCATCTGGAATGTATCCACCAGCGATGGCGAATACGTTACTCTGACTGGTTTGATACCAAAATCAGGAATCTGGAGTTTTAAACGGTCCGCTAAAAACTACATGCCCTACGGCTTCGGGAACATGCTCAAGCCCTTAGGATATACGACAAAGGCTTATCATAATCACTATTATAGTTACTATAACCGCCACGAATCACACCCCAATCTGGGTTATGAATATAAAGGCTTAGGAAACGACCTAAGGGTGACAGAAACTTGGCCGGAATCAGACTTAGAAATGCTAGAATTAACTATCCCCAACGATTTGATTAACAGACCCTTCCACACTTACTACATGACCGTAAGCGGCCATCTAAACTATAGCTTTTATGGCAACTATATGGCAAAAAAGCATAAAAGCAAGGTGGACCATCTGCCATATTCAGAGCCTTGTCTAGCATATCTCGCTTGCAATATCGATCTAGAGCTGGCTATGTCATTTTTAATTGATCAACTTACTGCCGCCGGCCAGCTTGAAAATACAGTGATTGTACTTTCCGGCGACCACTATCCCTATGGCTTAACTGATGAAGAAATGGATGAATTAGCCGGCTATGAATTAGAGAAAAAGTTTGAAAAATTCAAAAGCACCCTTATCCTATGGAGTGGAAGTATGAAAGAGCCTGTAGAAATCGACAAAGTGTGCTCAAGCCTAGATGTAATGCCTACCCTAGCCAATCTTTTTGGGCTCGAATATGACTCCCGGCTAATTGTGGGTCAGGACATATTGTCCCAATCGCCTGGTTTAGTACATTTTAACGACAGGAGCTGGATTAGTGATTTAGGTAGGTATGATGCAACTAAAAACATTTTCACCCCCTTGCCAGGTGTGGATTTGGGGGATGATTACGCACGAAATATCCTAGCCAGGGTAAACAAGAACTTTGAATACTCGACTAAAATATTGGAAAACAACTACTACAAGGAAATTTGGAAATGATCCTGATATTTATTTTATTTCATTAAGATATTCTTTATACTCCTCTGTAGTTGCACCACGAAGACCCATAGTGGAAAGAATCTCACAAACTTCTTTTGCTGTTCGGCCACCCTCATCAACATCCATCCTTGATTGGGCTACCCCCACAAAACCTGATTTAGGAGGTATTATAGATGTAACTACATTAGCACCAGCGTCTATGCGGCTTTTAAGCCCCCTAATGCCATCTACATCTAAAGAAGCCGGAATTAGGGCTTTTGGATACAGTAACCTCATCAAGGCAATTATCCTAAGTTCAAGGCTCCTGTCCGGGCTTTTCATGTTTTCCATAGGACTACCCTTTTGTGGTATGAACCTCATTACCCTAACTTGTGAAGCCCCTATCTCACCCATTATCTCCAATGAATCCACAATATCTTCAAAGCCCTCACCAATCCCTGCCAGGAGGCCTTCCTCAATTAAGATGCCTTTTTCTTTGGCATAAATTTTCGCCTCCATCCGCTCATCGTAATCTTGGTCCCACCGAAGCTTTTTAAACAAGTCCCTATTGTGGGTTTCTTGATATAAGGCATACCAATCCGTGCCTAAATCCGCAAACTTCTCAATTAAATTCTTGCCTATAACCCCCGGGGAAATCATCACAGGCATATCTAACTCTTTTTTGATCTGCCCTACAATAGCCAGCAGGCTTTCAAAGCCTTCATTATGGTATTTTTCATCTTCCCCCATGGTTAAATCTATGAGGTTTACCCCCGATTGAGTCAGCTGTCTAGCAACCGCCATTACTTCATCCCTAGACTTGCGATATCTCTCAATAGGATTAGACCGCCTAAAATAGCAAAAATTACAATTGTTTCGGCACCATGTAGAAAAGTATACGAAGCCATAGAGGAATATTTTATCCTTAAAGACCAGCTTTCTTTGCTCTCTAGCCTTTTGGAATAATTTTTCCTCCAGTTCTTGATCACCCTTTAGAAAAGCTATAATTTCTTCCTTGGTTAAAGTCCCCACAATTATTCCCTCTTTCCATTCTGGGACATAAGTCTGCACAGTTTACAACCCCCTGGGTTGCCTATGCAGTTTTTGCACCCCGCCAATGGCATTTTGCTTAAATCCCTTACGACTAGATATATTCCTGAACATGACTTTAAGGGAAGCATAACACCATTATCTTTAACAGTGATTCCCATATCTTGACCAGATAAAATAGCGCTTATGGTTTTACTTTCCTCAGTTGTCATGCCGAAGAAACCCGGGCTAATAGGGATAGACAAGCATCCCTCTATGCCGGGCCTCTTCTTCAATTTATCTTCCGCATCCCTTCTTATAATCTCTTCCAAATGGTCCCTGCCTTCATCCACATAGGCTGTCCCC
>CAZMMB010000007.1:2116-7050 GCA_964567325.1 uncultured Oscillospiraceae bacterium | reverse complement strand
CTGTCCCCCATATGTCTGCATAAAGTTGGTTGCTTATGGGTTTCTCTGAATTACATAGGCATTCCCCAGCAGTAATTAGGTAGAGGTATAACGCTAATACATTTGAATCGGGAATCTGTGAAAAGGCTTGGCAGCGTATTTCATTGCCATCAATTGCGATTTTTTGATCAGTGTATGCTTCCGGTCCATAAGATGATATCAGGGCTGATAAACTAATCCCTTCCAAACCTGCTTCCCATACCTTTACAGCATCCTTGTACATCCGCTTATGCTTTTCCTTAGACAAATCTAGCCCACTATATTTTATGAAATAACCTTGGGCCTTTTCCCTAACATCTTCTTCTTCAAATGTAACTATGGCTCTCCTCATTTTTTTACATTCTTTTTTATCTCTTCCAAAAGTTCCGCTTTGCTTGGTATTAGGGATATCCATTTTTGCTGGCCGTTTACGCACATTGTAGGCAGGTTTTGTATGCCCATTTTCCTTGTCCTTGCAATGTCCTCTCTAATAAAGTATTTATATACCTTATATTCAGCAATGTCCTTAAAATCGTCATAGGCGTCCACAACGCTATTCAGCATGTAAGTGCAGGCCGCACATTGGTCTGGATCCAGTAGGAATAATTCAATCAGAACCTTATCAAGATTATCATAATCGGGAAGTTCGACATCTACATCATCTACAACAGCCTGGTAGTTTTCAATCATCTTTCTGGCAGTATCTGTATGCTGTACTGCCTGTCCAGCAGCTATTGTGTTTTCAATAGGAGTATCGAAGGGCATGTCACAACCGGGGCTTATGACCAGATTGTGGGTTGTGTCCACAGTATCAATTAGGTCCACAACACATTTCATATTGTCTTCCTGGGTCCCAAAGAGCATTGTGGTTGTCAAGGGTATATTCCCACCCATAGCGATATTATATTTGTCAGATACCTTTTTGGCTTCCGGCAAGTTTACATTCTCATCGATAGATATGCCATCTGGATTCGTCTTGCACATTACCTCTATCTGCTTTGTGGCATTTCCACATACGAAAAAGCAGGATAAACAGTCTTGGGACCGAATATAATCGAATACTGCCGTAAAGCTCTCCGATAACATTTTTTCAATATGCTTGGGAGAAATTTGACTCACCAAAGGATCCACCACCGCTATGATATCCATCCCAGCCTCAATGTACATTCTGGACATTTCAATGGCCACTAGACCACAAAAATCGACCAATTCTTTAACATAAGCAGGGTCGTTTACCATATCCATGAAAATACCACTCCCCCTTAGGTGGGATGCCAGGGTAAAGGGACCACAAATCAAGCCATAAAGGGCCGTTTGATCTCCAATCGCTTCCTTTATCCTTCTTTTGGCCGACAGAATCATTGGTAATCTCCCGCTCTCTTCGTTGGGTATCAGGCAATTGCATGGAATTGTCTTTTCTCCTGCAAGTGGATGTGTTTTTACGGAAGGAGGATTATTCTCAGCCCAAAGCAAATCACAACCTAATATTTCCGCCTCAACCTGTAGGTCAAATAGTATTGGCATACCATCCGGTGTATATATTTTATTTACTTCAAGAAGAGCCTCTACTAACTTATCTTCATCTTTAAGAATTTCCTCAGCAGAATAGCCCTTCAATTTTCCAGCGTGAACCCCAGCAAAAGGCACCCAGGGTACCCTTTCAGTTTTCTCATGCCGCAGAGTTTTCAAAACAAGTTCTTTTCCCATTTTAACCTCCATTAATAAAATTCATTATCCATTACACTTCTAAAAAGTTATGAAACTATCCAGCGCATCTTTATCAATCTATTCTACGCATCCATAGACCCGATACACCATTATTAATACTCGGCATTTTATACTGCCGGTTTGACTATTATATCTAATATCTATAGCATCGTCTATTCCTAAATTAAGGAATAATATACTTTCCCTATCTTACAAATCCAATAAAGCCGTAGCAGTCAAGAAGTATACTATTAAAGCCAGGGCATCAACAATTGTTGTAATCAAGGGGCCTGCCATTATAGCCGGATCCAGTTTCATTTTCTTTGCTATTAAGGGCAGCAATCCCCCAACGACTTTTGCAGCCATAACCGTCACTACAATAGTAAGCGACACTGTTAAAGAAATAAAAATATCAATCTTTTCAAAAAGTAGGAGCCTGGCAAAGTTGGTAACAGCCAAAGCCACACCTACCAATAAACTAACTCTTATCTCCTTAAATAGAACCTTCCACCAATCCCTGATTGCTATTTCCCCTGTCGCCAGTCCCCTTATTATCAAGGTGGAAGATTGGCTTCCAGAATTTCCCCCTGTGTCCATGAGCATGGGGATAAAAGCGCTTAGGACTACTATCTGCGTCAAAACATCCTCAAATCTTTGCATTATCCTTCCGGTAAATGTGGCTGAAATCATCAGTACGAGCAACCAGGGTAACCTGTGCCTGGCCAAGGTGAAAACCCCCGTGCCTAGATAAGCCTCCTCTGACGGTGACATGGCAGCCATCCTTTGAAAGTCCTCTGTAGCCTCCTGCTCCATAACCTCCATAATGTCATCAACAGTGATTATGCCGGTAAGCCTATTCTCGTTATCGACTACAGGTAAGGCCAGGTAACCATACCTCTTAAATTGATTGGCCACATTTTCTTGGTCATCGTGGGTATTGACGTGGATCACTTCCGCATCCATTATATTCTCTATGATTAAATCTTCCTCAGCGGTTACCAAGGTCCTCAGTGATATAAATCCCTCCAGCATTCTTTTACTATCTGTCACATAGCATGTATATACAGTTTCTTTATCCATGCCTGTTTCCTTTATGTGCTTCAAGGCCTCCTCTACAGTCATGGCCTTTTTTAAATCCACATATTCTATAGTCATCAGACTTCCAGCTGAATCCTCGGGGTACTTCAGAAAATGGTTAATCATCTCACGTTCGTCATCGCTTGTATATCTTAAAATTTTCTTTACGATATTAGCCGGCATTTCTTCTATCAGGTCTATCATGTCATCAAAAAATAGCTCATCCATGATGTGCATTAATTCTTTATCAGTGATGGCATTAATTATGCCTAATTGTTGGTCCTTTGAGAAGTGAGAAAATACATTTGCTGCCAGATCCTTAGGAAGCATTCGAAATATTAAAAGGGTAGTTTTCGCATCTAATGGATCTAATATTTCAGCCACATCTACCTCGTTCATTTCGGATAGCTCTCTTTGAATAGCCATATATTTCTTTTCTTCGATCAGTCTAAGAATTTCTCTCTCGTCCATTCTTCTTCACCTCCTGATGGAATGTTCGCACATAATATCTAGCCAAACCATATGCAATCCGGTATATTGATTTCCATCTTATTCTACGGGTCCCTGTGCAAATCCATTCAACTTATATCAATTATAACAGTTTTGCTCATATTTATAAACAAAATTCTCCACGCCTGCTAGAAAAGGTCTTGCTGACGTTACTGTTCACACCCAGCACATGGCAATGGGCCTTATTCATATGGGACAGAACAATAACTATTAGTCGGATGATAAGCGGTGTACAAATATACAACTAAATCGGGTTCTCGGCGGAAATTTCCTCCAGTTTCATACCTTATCCCCAATAACATGCATAATAAGCACTTGCTTTACCCTGCTAAAGAGGTATAATGTTGATTGATTGTGCATGTAAATAAAGGGAGGTACTATAATGAAAAAATTGATATTGATTTTGGCTTTTCTTATGATTTTCACCCTGGCTGCCTGTGGGCCTACGGCTACACCTGATGGTGATGACCCGGGTGATGAAAGCGATTTGAGTTATGTCCAGGGAAATGGAAAGTTAATCATCGGCTACACTATTTATGAACCAATGAATTATACCGATGGAGATGGAGTTTTTACGGGTTTTGACACCGAACTTGCTACCATAGTCTGTGAAAGGCTTGGTCTAGAGCCAGATTTTCTTGAAATCAATTGGGATACCAAAGAAGTAGAATTGAATGCTAAATCTCTTGACTGCATTTGGAATGGTTTGACCATAAGTCCAGATCGTCAAGCAACTATGGAAATCACCAAGCCATATGTTAAAAATGCCCAGGTGGTACTTATGAAAGCGGATGCCGACTACGACGGTACAGGATCTCTAGTCGATAAAATTCTAACAGCCGAGCAAGGTTCTGCTGGTGAAGAAACTATTTTCGATGACGATGACCTAAGTCAAGCAAGCTATGTTCCAAAGACTATGCAGATTGAGTGTCTTATAGAGGTAAAGGCTGGATCTGCAGACGCTGCAGTGTTGGATTTAACTCTGGCTAAGACCATGACTGGAGAAGGAACCAACTATGCAGACCTTGCAATAGTGGACCGGCTAGGTGAGGAAAACTATGGGGTTGCTTTCCGCAAAGGTTCTGATATTTGCGCAGAAGTAAACAGGATTTTTGATGAACTGGTAGCAGATGGCACTATGGCAGAATTAGCTGATAAATATGGACTAGACCTTTCAGAATAAATTCGATATAAATTTTGTACAGGCAGAGGGTCACACCTCTGCCCACTACTTAACTGTTGAGGCAAAAATATGAATCTAATTTCCGTAATTATTAGCAGGTTGTCCGAGAGCTTTTTACTTAATTGTCAGCTCTTTGTATATACCCTATTATTCGCTTTACCCTTGGGTTTGCTAATTGCCTTTGGATCTATGAGTAAATTTCACCCCCTTCGCTGGTTGGTTAAAACATTTGTCTGGATTATCCGGGGAACACCGCTCATGTTGCAACTCATCATAATTTTTTATGGACCGGGTCTGCTAGACATGCCTGCCAATTGGCCAAATGGTGCGGCAGGACGGTTTGCGGCTGCAACCGTGGCGTTTGTTATTAACTACTCCTGTTATTTTTCGGAGATTTTCCGAGGTGGTATTGAAAGCATTCCAAAAGGGCAATATGAAG
>CAZMMB010000007.1:0-2106 GCA_964567325.1 uncultured Oscillospiraceae bacterium | reverse complement strand
TGGTTTTCGACTGGACGTCATTGATCAAATTGCAAAAGAACCAGATAAAAAGATTACAAATAATGGTCCGCAGCTACATACGTTTATTCAAGAGCTTAGCAAAGAAACATTCCAAAAGGGCAATATGAAGCCGGACAGGTCCTAGGCATGAAAAAAGGCCAGGTTTTTTTCAAGGTAACACTGGTCCAGGTAGTGAAGCGCATTCTTCCACCGGTGGGCAATGAGGTAATTACCCTAGTAAAAGATACATCCCTAGCCCGCATTATTGCTATTAAAGAAATAATTATGATGGCAGGTGAATATAGCAGTAGGGGGCTGATTTGGCCACTCTTTGCCACAGGCATCTACTTTTTAATTTTTGTAGGGGCCTTAACCCTACTATTTGGTTGGTTTGAAAAGAAGTTAGGATACTTCCGTAGCTAAAGAAGGGATTACCATGGCAATATTAGAAGTTAAAAATATAGAAAAACGTTTTGGCCACCTCAAGGTTCTGCAGGGCATAGACTTTTCATTGGAAAAAGGGGAATCTATTGCTATTATCGGTTCCTCCGGTAGCGGGAAAACCACCCTGTTGCGCTGCTTGAATTTCCTTGAAATGCCTGAAAAGGGGACAATTGCAATCAATGATAAGGTAATCTTCGATGCTTTAGATCCAAATACGCAAAAAGAAAGCGAAGTAAGAAAAAAGCGCCTGCATTTTGGTCTAGTCTTTCAAAATTTTAACCTTTTCCCCCAATATACAGCCTTAAAAAATATTACCCTGGCACCAGAACTTTTGGCAAAAGACCGGCCAGATTTTAAAAAGCAAAAGAAATCTATTTTAAAAGAGATAAAAACACAAGGCGAAATTCTTCTTTCCCAAGTTGGCCTATCAGACAAATTATATAATTATCCCCATCAGTTATCCGGCGGTCAACAGCAGCGGGTGGCCATAGCTCGCGCCCTAGCTTTGCAACCGGATATCTTATGTTTCGACGAGCCTACCTCTGCCCTGGATCCTGAGCTTACCGGCGAGGTCCTTAAAGTCATCAGGAATTTAGCCGACCGCCACACAACCATGGTAATTGTAACCCATGAGATGGCCTTTGCCCGTGATGTAGCAGATCGGATTATATTCATGGATGAAGGTGTGATTGTCGAGCAGGGCTCCCCTGGGGAAGTTTTTGATAATCCCAAAGAAGAAAGAACCAAGCAGTTTTTAGCCAGATATAAAGAGAGCTGAAAAGTTTATCTACTAATCCTTCCTAGTGATATCCAAATCCAAAGGATTCTTACTCAAAAGACTTAAAGGCATCATGAAATTTGATTCCTTTATCCCTCATCCATTCAAATTGGCTCTTCCAGTTATATTTATTTTTTAAATCAACTTTCTTTTCAATTATAATTCTGCTTGCTTTCTTGTCGGGTAATTCCCTCCAGTCCAGCTCTTCTCCTATAATAGATTCTATTTCATCTTTTTTTAAATAGAATTGATTGAACAAATCCTTATTGTCTCGGACATAACACTCTACTGCAATAATGTCTTTAACAGTGTTTAGTAGAAAAGAAAAATGATATTCGGAATTACCAGACCCGACGCTATACCAGTGATCTGTAGATGGTTTTCTTTTATTATATCGCCTCGAAAATTCAGTAGATTGATATACATATTCGCTAAATTCCGTCCAGTAATCCAATTTAAATGACATGGTATCAGATATATCATGTGCAATTTTCTTTACTTCCTTAGCCCAGGTATTTGGTTGTTCTAAAACATTAAACCTTGGTGCAGGATCAGAGTCATTTATCCTCCATAGCTCAATTTGTATCAAGAATATATCAATATTTTCATCCATATTATTATTCAACCACTCGACAGCCTTCTTATGCTCCTCCCTAGCATTTTTAACTATCCAAATAATTATGCTGGCGTTTATCCCACTGGCATATGTTATTATCTTTCCTAAATGATCATGATTTGTATCCTCTAACTGATTTTCTATGACTATTATACGTCCCGTACTTGTTTCTTTTGCAACTATATCTGCATTGAAGCTTCCTACAGCTGATTTAACTTCTACCTCTGAGATCTCAATCCCAATAGCGTCACCTAGTATGCTTATATTG
>CAZMMB010000006.1:0-16330 GCA_964567325.1 uncultured Oscillospiraceae bacterium | reverse complement strand
CATTGTAAGGCACCTGTTTGTTGTGATTGGAATATTTCATTTCCGCTGGCGGGTTCCTTGTCTTTTTGCATAACTAATGTTCTCAATACTGAGCTAGCCGTAACTGTTTTGGCCTTATCCAAGACTTCGACTTTTATCTTATACAAGCCCGGCTTTACGTCGCTTATTTGCTTGTTATAAAATTGTAAAGTTCCTGTAGCCTCATAGGTTTCCGGAGTCATAATAGAAACACTGTAATAGGTTTTCGAGGATAGACTTTCAGCAGATATTGTGGCCGGGTCTATAGAAACCAAATTGTCCCCAACCTTTTCCTTTTCCTCGTACAAATATACCTTTATTGTTTTTGATCCTGTGATTTTAACAGAAACGAGGAGATTGCTTCCAGTAATACTTTGTGATGGGCTGACAATTGTTACATCTGGATCAGATGCAGCCGAAACAATGCTGATATTTATCATCAACATAGCTATTAGTAGGATTGACATTATTGTCCTTTTCTTCAAAAATTTCTCCTCCTTTCATTGATTAATATATATACAAACTCTAAACTTGTAGCCATTAAATAAACTGAGCCCTCTGCCCACTCAATTAATAGTATAAACTAACATTATTACAAACATATTACGATGAATTTAAGATGGCTTTACATTTTCACATTATTTTGGTCATAGCTAATTGCATAGTTTCCAAATATATATTAATCTAATAGGCGAGGTGATTTAATATGGCTACAATTTTTTTATATACAGATGGGGCCTGTTCTGGAAATCAAAACAAGGAAAACATTGGGGGTTGGGGTGCACTTTTGGAATATAAGCACCACAAGAGAGAAATTTTTGGCGGTGAATTTAACACTAGTAATAACCGGATGGAAATGACCGCACTGATTAAAGCCTTGGAGGCCATCAACAAGGCCAACCAAAAAATAGAAGTCTATTCAGATAGTTCATATTTGGTGGAATGTTTTAGGAAAAAGTGGTATTTAAAGTGGCAAAGCAATGGCTGGCAAAGCTCAAAGAAAACCGATGTGGAGAATCGTGATTTATGGGAGAGACTGTTTGTACTTGTACAAAGACACCAGGTTTCCTTTTTTCGTGTCAAAGGTCATGTGAATTTAAACAATAAAAATACTAACATCGAAAAACTCTATAAAAAATTTCTGGAATGGAACGGGAATAATTTTACAAAGGATGACTTCATCGCTATTACGGAAAAAAACAATATAGCCGATGCCCTAGCCAACAAGGGTATTGCATCGATTTGTCCATCTAACTAGAGTAATTCTAAGACCAGGGCTGCCATATCATCTAAAGGGTTATCTTGAGCAAAGATTCTTGCTTCTTTTATTATAGCTTCTGCCAATTCCCCACCATCAGATGTAGCTAGGTTTCTGATGACCTTTTTCAATCTTTCCGTTCCAAAAGCTATATTGCACTCTCGATTAAAAGCCTCAGTTATTCCATCGGTATATAGAAGTATCTTATCTCCTTTTTCCATCTGTAAGCTTTTAACCCTATGGTTCGACGAATTCAACAGCTGGCAAATTGGAAGGCCCCTAACATCCAGCTCTGTTAGCTTAATGCCCCCTTCCTTATTTTCTATAACTATTGGGAGGCAATTATGGCCGGCATTGACTAAGGACAAACCCCTAGTCTTAGCATTGTAAACACCATAAACCAGCGATATGTACTGTTCATTATCAAGATTTAAATTTTTAAAATCCTTTATTATTTCATCTAAAGCAGCTGTAGGATCTACTGCTGTTGCCTTCATCCCCCTGACGACCTGCCTTAAAAAAATTGTCAATAGGGATGATCTTACCCCGTGTCCGGAAACATCAGCTATGTAAAATACTATATTGTCATCATTTACCTTAACTATATCGAACAGGTCACCACCCAGGTCTTCGCTAGGGAAATATGATGAATAAGCCCTAATAGAATTCCAATATGTCCTGTCCTTCGGCAGGGTCCTCCGCTGTATTTGCTTTGCGAATTCAATGTCATCCTTTAGTTTTTCATAATGTTTTTGGGACTCCTTCTCTAATTTTTTTTGCTGGGTTATATCATAAAATATCTCTATTGAATATTTCTCCTGGTCTGAATCCAGGGCTGGCGAGGCAATTACCCTAAAATCTTTATCTTTAAAATTCACCTCCTTTGTTTGAGGTAAATCTTTTTCCATCGAATCTCTACTAATGCATATTTCGCACTTTTCCTTCTTACAAAACATGGCATGGCATTTTTCCCCCGTGTGATCGCCGAATTCATCCCTCATGCTCTTGTTCATGTAAAGAATTTTGTTATCCTCGTCTATTATCCTTATCATACCGGTCATGTTCTCCATAACCTGATACATCAAATCTTTTCTATTAGATATTGGCATGTCTATCCCCTTATGTATGTTATCTAAGATTTTGTAATAATTCTAGCAATCTTTCAAGTTCATTTCTGCTATAATACTCTATTTCAATTTTCCCTTTTTTCGCCCCTAGGACAATGTTGACCTTTGTCCCTAAGATTTGCTTTAAATCATCCTCTAAGGCTAAAATTTCACGGTTTTTAGTTCTTGGCAGCACTTTCCCTTTTTTTCCCTCCCCTTTGCTTTTCATGCTGTCTTTCAAATATGCTTCTAGCTCTCGCACGGACCACTTTGATTCAAAGCATTTCTTAGCGGTTGTAATTTGGTCTGATGCATCCTTTAAACCAGCAATGGCCCTACCATGTCCACCAGTTAGCTGGTTTTTACTGATCATTTCCTGTACCTTTTCAGGCAATTTCAGTAAGCGCAGGGCATTGGCCACATAAGGTCGACTTTTTCCTATGCTTTTGGCTATCTCATCCTGGGTTAATTGAAAGTGATCCCCAAGCATATACAGTCCGGCTGCCTCCTCAATTGGATTTAGATCCTCCCTTTGCATATTCTCTATCAGGGCAATTAATACATTCTGTTCATCTGACAAGTCCCTGATTATACTTGGTATTTCTTTCAGGCCCGCCTGACGGGCCGCCCGCCACCTCCGCTCCCCCGCAACTATTTCGTATCCTTTTTCTATGGGACGCAATACTATAGGTTGTATGACGCCGTGGGCCTTTATGGATTGCGATAGCTCGTCTATCCTGTCTTCCGAAAATGCCTGTCTTGGCTGGTCTCTATTAGGTCTTATTTCATTTATATCAATATAGGAGACCGCATCTGTGGCTCCTTTGTTTTCATCCCCCTCTAATTCAATTTCCATATTTCCAAATAAGGCTTCAAGTCCTTTGCCCAAACCCCTCTTTTTAGATGGATTCATTCTTTAACCCTTTCCTGTTCCAAAAATTCCTCAGCGAATTCCATATATGCCAGTGCACCCCTTGATCTGGGGTCGTATTGAGTAATAGGCATACCGTAACTGGGAGCCTCAGCCAACCTTACATTGCGGGGAATTACTGTGGCATACACTTTATCCCTGAAATATTTTTTAACTTCCTCCACTACCTGGATAGACAAGTTGGTGCGGCCATCAAACATGCTAAGTATTACCCCCTGTATTTCCAAGTTCCGGTTCAAGTTCTTCTTTACCAGTTCAATCGTACTCATCAACTGGCTGACCCCCTCTAAGGCATAGAACTCACATTGGATTGGAATCAGAACACTATCAACTGCTGTTAGGGAGTTGATAGTTAGTAGGCCCAGTGAAGGAGGACAGTCTATAAAAATATAATCATATTCATCTTTAATTTTATCGATTGCATTTTTTAACCTTTTCTCTCTTCTTTCCAATTGTACCAGTTCAATTTCCGCCCCTGCAAGTTGAACGCTGGCCGGTATTATATCTAGGTTCTTTAATCCAGTGGAAAGAATTGCTTCTTTTGGTTGTATTTCATCGTAAATTAACAACTCATAGGCAGTCCTTTTCAACCCTTTTTTTATAATTCCCATGCCACTAGTTGTGTTCCCCTGAGGATCTATATCTAAAATTAATATCCTCTTGTTTTTAAGGGCCAGACAAGCAGCCAAATTTATATTAGTTGTGGTCTTGCCGACCCCACCCTTCTGGTTAAATATCGCGATTGCTTTACCCAAAGCAGCCTCCATTCCTAAAATTCGCGCTGGCTAATAGTACCATAATAATGTATATTGACCACAAGTTCAATAATAAACTGATTTTATCTTAATGTTTCACGTGAAACATGGGCTCTTTTTAAGGAATATACAAGCCAGGTTAATTGGCAACACTAGTCCCTTGCTTTTTAGGTATAAGGATTTTCAATTCCAGATATTCACCCTTATCCTCCTGAATATACTTTGCCCCCTTCTCCACCTCCTGAACAGTCATAAAGGCTTTCTTAATTGTATTAATATAAATCCTATAGTTTATAAATCGTAATTTTTCTGCCTTTCTTCTTTCTTCTTCTGTCTTGACAATAAAATCGTCAATTAACTTTTCACTCTGCCTGACATTTAAAGAGTAATCTACTATCCTTTTGAGTATGGTTTTTCTTTGTTCGTCATCAGTGATGCGCAAGAGAGCCCTTGCATGACGTTCCGTTAGATTATTGCTGGTTAAGGCTATTTGAATTTCTTCCGGTAATGCCAAAATTCTAATTTTATTAGATATAGTTGATTGGCCCTTGCCAATCCTCCTTGCTATTTCTCCTTGGGCTAAGCCATGATCATCCATTAAAGACTTATAGGCCATGGCCTCCTCTATGTAATTTAAATTTTCCCGCTGCACATTTTCCACGATTGATAGCAGGGCCATATCCTTGGAATCGGCTTCTCGTATTATGGCAGGTATCTTTTCTAGCCCCGCAAGAATAGATGCCCTGACCCTTCTTTCACCTGCAATGAGCAGGTATCTAGCTCCCATTTTCTTTACTATTATAGGCTGTATGACCCCATACTCTCTTATGGAAGAACATAGGTCCTCTAATTCCTCTTTAAGAAAAACTTTTCTGGGTTGATCAGGATTCGTATCAATCAAGCTGATTGGAATTTCGATAGAATAGCTTTTTAGTCTTTTTAACATACAAAACCCCCCTTTGCTATATTTTATAGGAGGCTTGTCCGCTTATGTGAAACTTTCGAAATACAAATTTCATCAAATATGTTTAAATTATGGGTTCTTTCGATGGAATTCCTGCCTTGCGCGGATACTTCGTTGGTGTGGGCTTGATTTTACATATCCAATAAATATGGTGTTTTAAATCAGAAATGCCTTTTGGGAAGCTAGTCTCGGCCTTCAGTTGCCCACCTAAGATATTTAGAGCTTTCATGGATTGGTCTAGTTCTTTATGCGAATCAGCCGTCTTGTATGCCCCGAAATAACCACCTAACCTGACAAAAGGAAGGCAATATTCAGCCAAAACTGACATGTTAGCAACTGCCCGCGAAAGGGAAAAATCATATTTTTCCCTGTGGTCACTATCCATTGCCAAATCCTCCGCCCTGGTGTGAATTAATTCAACATTTCTAAGGGCTAAATCTTCTATTATCAACTTCAGTATTTTTATCCTCTTGTTTAGGGAGTCAATTAAGACATATTGCTTTTCAGGAAAACATATAGCCAAGGGTATTCCAGGAAAGCCTGCACCAGTTCCTATGTCAATGATTGTTTTCCCATCTAAGAACTCTGGATAGGCACAGGCAAGTAAAGAGTCTAGAAAGTGTTTTTCTTCAAAGTCACTCAAGTCGGTTATATTTGTGAGGTTTACCTTTTTATTCCACGAAAGAACTAGTTGTCGAAATTCGAATAATTTTCTCTCGCTTTCCCTATTTAAAGGCAATCCCAGTGATGCCATCCATCCTGCTACTATTCTCATTTTCGTCTCATCCGTTCAAGGTGGACCAGCAAGACATTTATATCAGCCGGTGAAACACCGGAGATTCTGGATGCCTGTCCTATAGATATGGGCCGGTGGTTAGCTAATTTTTGCCTAGCCTCGATACGTATTCCTTCTAGATTGGAATACTCAATATCCTCAGGTATTTTTCTATTTTCTAACTTCCTGAACCTTTCTATCTGTTGTAATTGCTTATTTATATAACCTTCATATTTAATCTGTATTTCCACCGATGAAACCACATGTCGTGATAATGGCTTCCTGTCAGGATCAATAGCCCCTATCTTTTGGTAATTCATTTCAGGCCTTTTTAAAAGTTCACCGAGGGAAATACCACTCATAATCAAAGCGCTGCCGGCCATTTTTAAGAAATCGTTAGCTTTTGCTGGAGTGACAATCGTTTTCCTCAATCTATCCAACTCTTTCTTTACAGAATTTTTCCTATTCAAAAACGAATTATAGCGTGACTGGGAAACTAGTCCCAGCTCATATCCTAGATTTGTTAACCTTTCTTCAGCATTATCCTGCCTTAGCACCAACCTGTACTCAGCCCTGGAGGTCATTATCCTATAGGGTTCATTTGTTCCCTTTGTAATGAGATCGTCTATCAAAACACCGATATATCCCTGGTCCCTAGATATAACAAAGGCTTCCTTGTTATTCAACTTCTGCACTGCATTGATGCCTGCCATAAGGCCTTGGGCTGCTGCTTCTTCATAGCCAGAACTGCCATTGAACTGCCCTGCACAGAACAAATTATCAATCCTTCTATGTTCAAGGTTAATCCTTAAATCCAAGGGGTCAATGCAATCATATTCTATAGCATAGGCTGGCCTGACTATTTTTACATTTTGCAAGCCGGCCACCGTTTTATAAAATTGCTCCTGAACATCCTCGGGCAGGCTAGTAGACATGCCCTGCACGTACATTTCCTCAGTAGTCAACCCTTCCGGTTCAATAAATATCTGATGCCTTTTTTTATCTGCAAACCGGTTAACTTTATCCTCAATTGAAGGACAATACCTAACACCCACTCCCTCTATTTGACCACCAAAAAGTGCTGATCTGCCGAAATTTTCACGTATTATCCTATGAGTTTCCTCGTTAGTATAGGTAAGCCAACATGGTAACTGTTCACAAATCAGCTCCTCATTCATAAAAGAAAAGGGTACTATTAGGTCATCACCCGGTTGCTCAGCCATCTGTGTGTAATCCATGGTGGTCCCCATAACCCTAGCCGGTGTCCCTGTTTTAAACCGTCGCAATGACAATCCGTGACCCTTTAGCTTATCCGCTAACTTTAGGGAGGGAGAAAGTCCATCGGGACCGCTCCAATAAGAAAAATCACCTATAAAGATTTTACCACCCAAAAAGGTCCCTGTGGCCAATATCACTGCCTTAGCTTTATAAACTGCACCAGTGTTTAAAACAACTCCCTTTATAGTTCCATCCTCAATAAGAAGATCTACCACTTCTCCTTGCTTCAAATCTAATCCATTTTGAAGCTCCAAAGCCCGCTTCATTGCCTGATGGTATCGGGTCTTATCAGCTTGCGCCCTAAGGGAATGAACAGCCGGGCCTTTAGATGTATTTAACATTTTACTTTGTATAAAGGCTTCATCAATGGCCAGAGCCATCTGACCACCAAGGGCATCTATTTCACGCACTAGGTGGCCTTTGCCTGTACCACCTATGGATGGATTGCAGGCCAACATTGCAACTGCTTCAAGATTCATTGACAGTATCAAAGTGTCTTTCTTCATTCTAGCAGCGGCCAAGGCAGCCTCACAACCTGCATGTCCTGCCCCAACTACAATAATATCGTACTCGCCCATTACATAACTCATAAAACTTACCTATTTCCCAAGACAGAATTTTGAAAAGACGGCATCGATAATGTCTTCCCTTACTGTTTCACCTAATATGTCACCGAGAAGTTCCCAACCGTGTCTCACATCCATTTCTATAAAATCCAAAGCCTCATGTCTACAAGCCATAATAATTCCATCCTCTATACATTCTCTAGCCTCTACTAATAAATTTTTATGTCTTGTATTGGTTATAATATCCCTGTATTCGGATACTATAAAACCATCATATATTAATTCTTCAATCAAATCCTTTATTTCTGAAAGACCTTTTTCATCCCTTATAGCCCCATCTACGTACCTAGCGTCCGGCAGAATTTTATAAAGCTGTTTTTCTGTAACTTGCCTTCCCAAATCCATTTTATTTAACATAACAATAACCTTGCGGTCTTTGATTTCTTCAGCTATTTCTATATCTTCCTCCTGCAAAGGCTGGCTAGCATCAACAATAAATATTATCAGGTCGGCCTTTTCAAAAGATGCTTTGCTCCTTTCAATTCCAATTCTTTCTATTGGATCATCGGTGGTTCTAATGCCTGCTGTATCAGTCAAATAGACAGGTATTCCGTTTAGGCTCAAACCCTCTTCTATTGTGTCCCTGGTAGTTCCGGGGATTTCAGTTACTATGGCTCTCTGTTCTTGTAAAAGTGCATTGAGTAGTGATGATTTTCCAACATTGGGTTTACCGACAATTGTAATTTTTAAGCCTTCGGAAATAATTCTGCCTGTATTAGCCGTGGCTATTAAACCATCTATTACATTGCCTATTGACTGTAAACTATCTACCAGTTGCTCGTAGGTTAGTTCCTCTATATCTTCATCAGGATAATCAATACTAACCGCCAGTTTAATTAGAATTTCCATCAACTGACTTCTAAGGGCTTTGATTTTTAAGGACAGTCTCCCTTCCAGTTGATCTACTGCTGCTTGGAAACTCTTTTCAGTCTTAGCCTTTATTAAATCAATTACCGCCTCTGCCTGAGAAAGGTCTATCCTGCCATTCAAGAAAGCACGCTTTGTAAATTCACCTGCTTCCGCTAACCTAGCTCCCAATCTTATTACAGTTGATAAAATTCTTTGCAAGGAAACAATATTGCCATGGCTTTGAATTTCCACAACATCTTCCTTGGTATAGGTGAAAGGTGCTTTCATATATACTGCCATAACCTCATCTATAGTGGTGGCTGAAAATGGATCTATTATTTTACCGTAGGTTAACTGTCTATTAACGATTAACTTTGTATCCGTACTTTTAAAGGGAAGAAAAATTTGTTCAAGTATCCACATAGCCTTTTCGCCGCTGATGCGTACTATCCCTATTCCACTTTCTCCCGGTGCTGTTGCAATAGCAGCAATTGTATCATCCATAATGTTTCACCTATAAGGTCCCTGTTTTTAAAACCAGCCCTTTTATTCAGGCTGGTTTTTCTTATTTTTTTTCAATTATTATTCTTCTATAGGGTTCTTCCCCCTCACTCCTTGTTGTAACAGATGTCTTAGCTTGAAGGGTTGCATGGATAACTTTTCTTTCATAGGGATTCATTGGCTCTAACCTTATGCTTTTTCCAGTTTTCAGCACTTTGTCACCAAGCCTGTTAGCTAGCTGTTCAAGTGTTCTCTCCCTCTTGGCCCTGTAGTTTTCAGCATCCACAACCACTCTTAAGTATTTTTCCCTATCCTTATTCACAACTAGACTAGTCAGATACTGGATGGAGTCTAGGGTCTGCCCTCTTTTTCCTATGATTGTACCCGCGTCAGATCCCATTATTTCAAAGTAGAGACAGCTTTCATTAGAGAAGGCCGTTACACTAACATTTAAGTCCATTTTTTTTGTTATATCTCTTAGAAATTCCAATCCTGGTGCATCTTGATTCTCAACTAGATCCTCAGGTCTTTCCCTTATAGATAAGCCGGCCTTTACTGGTGCTTTCTTTCTGTTTTTTTGCCTCTTTTCTTTGCCTGTCTTTCCTTTGGTCTGCTTTTGTTTTTTGCTGGGCCTAGGGATTTTTTCCTTTGGCTCATCTACTATCTGGGCTTCCGGTTCACTTTCTATTTTTTGGACCCTTACCTTAGCTAATTTAGACCCAATCCCAAAAAAACCTTTCGATGGTTCTTCCAAAACTATTATCTCAACCTGGTCTCTTTCCAATTTTAAATCATGGAGCGCAAGCCTGACAGCATCATCCACATCTTTGCCCCATTTTTCCGAAAATTCCATTTCACACCTCCGTGTACTATGCACCGGCTTTTGAAAATGCTTCTTGTCTCTTTTTCCATTTATTCATACCTAAGGTTTGAACAATCATAAATAATGTCCCTATGAACCAATAAACTGTAAGCCCTGCCGGAAAGGATCTTCCCATCCATACAATCATCACAGGGAAGAAAAACCTCATCATCTTCATCATTGAATTTGCCCCGCCTACATCGGTACCAGCTGATAAAGCCTGGGTCATAGAAAAAGATACAAAAGTCGCAATACCTGCTAAAATAGGTAAAATCCAAGGATCTGGCTGTGAAAGATCCGGAACCCACAAAAATGATTCATGGACAGCCATGAGCATTTGTGGGTCTGACATAAACCTGATAGGATTTCTTAACAAAACGAAAAGCGACATAATTATGGGCATCTGTATTAACATTGGAAGACAACCCTTCATAGGATTGAATTTCTCTTCCTTATACAATTCCATCATTTTCATATTTAATGTTTCTTTATCATTAGCATATTTCCTTTGAAGCTCCTGTATTTTAGGCTGGAATTCCTTCATTTTTGCAGAGCTTTTTATCTGAGAAGCATATAGTGGGAAAAGACATCCCCTCACTAATAAAGTGAAAACTATCAATGTAATTCCGTAATTGTTTATAATATCATATAGAAATGACAATAAAACACCCATAGGTCCTGCTATTACGGACATTACCCTTTCATATGTTGACATTAATTATCCTCCTTATTATTTTAAAGGGTCATATCCCCCTGGATTGAAGGGGTGGCATTTTAGTATTCTTTTTATCCCCCGCCAACTGCCTCTTAGTAGACCATACTTTTCAACAGCCTGAATGAAATATGAGGAACAGCTTGGATAAAACCTGCAAGTTCGCGGAAAACACGGCGAAATAAATTTTTGATACCCTTTTATTAAAAAAACTATTAGGCCTTTCATTTCTCTTTTAAGCCCGCTTTTTCGAAGCTTATCTCCATTGCTTTCCTAACATCATCGCACTTAAAATTAACTATGTTATACCTAGCTATAAACAAAATATCGAAACCGCTTTTTATGTTCTCTCCTATTTCCCGAAAGGATTCTTTCATCAGTCTTTTTGCCCTATTTCTTTTTACACTATTACCAACTTTTTTGCTTGCTAAAAAAGCCTTCCTGTTATAGGTAAGGCCATTTTTTCTATATATAAGTATTAAGCATCTTCCTTTAACAGATTTACCCTTTTTATAAAGTGCAGTGAAATCTCTTTTATTTCTCAGCACATCTTTTTTCAGCATATATTAAATCCCTTATTTATACATTTCGGTCGTAATTTGTGTAAAAAAGACCCTTTCGAAGGTCTTTACGCTGAGAGGGTCTTCCTACCCCTTAATCTCCTTCTCTTTAGAACGTTTCTACCGCTTTTCGTGCTCATCCTTTTCCGAAAACCATGTTCTTTATTCCTCTGACGCTTTTTGGGTTGATATGTGCGTTTCACTCTTCATGCACCTCCTATTCTATCATTCTTTAAAGAGTAGCTAAATTTCATTACTCCTTTACAATTGCCAATTGATTATACATTTTGGCACTGTGCTTGTCAAATTATTTTTACCCTTTCACACTGCCCTTCATTTACATTAAATACAGCCCTATCTTTCAGCCTACTAAAAAGAGAATCCTTTGTTTCCGCAGTAGTAATAAACAATTGAACGTCAGAAAGACTTTTCAAAAGATATTCTTGTCTTTTCTCATCAAGTTCCGAAAGTACATCGTCAAGCAATAGGACAGGAGATTCATCCTTTTCAATTTCAATTATTTTTATTTCCGCTAACTTTAGGGACAATGCCGCCGTTCTTTGTTGGCCCTGGGATCCAAAGTTTCTTACATCGATATTATCAATAACTATTCTTATATCATCCCTGTGTGGGCCTATGCTGGTGGAACCCCTGTATTGGTCCTTTTTTCTATTTTTCTTTATTTCACCTATTAGTATTTTTTTTAAATCCTCCCCTTCCCAGTTAATCGATGACTCATAGAAAAGTTCTAACTCCTCCTTACCCTCAGTTATTTCATAATGAAGGTCCTTGCTAATTTTCCTAATCTTATTTATAAAATCTATTCTATCCAAAATTATTTTACTACCATATTCAGCCAAGTTACTTTCCCAAATATCCATTAGCTTATCATCAATCTTTTCTTGTTTCAGCAGTGCATTCCTTTGGGAAAGGGCTTTTCTATACCTTTGCAGGTTACTATAATAGATGGGTCTTATTTGACATAGCTCCCTATCTATGTATCTCCTCCTTCTTTCAGGTTCATCCTTAACTATTTTCATATCTTCCGGTGTGAAAGAGACAATATATACGTTATCTATAAACTCACTGTTTTTTTTAGCCTTGTAACCATCTATAATTAGACTTTTTCCTCTTCTGCCAAGTATCACCTCAAGCTTTCTTTCAGCATTATTTTTTATATAGGCGGTCTTTACCCTAGAATAATCCACCCCGAACCTTATCATTTCCGAATCTTTGTTTGTCCTGAATGATTTACCCAGGCTCATAATGTAAAGTCCTTCTAAGAGATTGGTTTTCCCCTGGGCATTCCTGCCCCTAATTATGTTGACCCTGGGGTGAAAGTCTATCACCTGATTCTTATAATTCCTAAAATCCTTTAGACTTATTTTTGTAAAGTACATACCTGCACCTAAAATGATCTCGTTGATATTCTAACTGGTAAAATTAAATATTCAAAAGAGTCACCTTCTAAGGGTTTAATCAGACAAGGACTGATATTTGTGCTAAATTCCATTACTAGCTCTTCATCCGTAATTACCTTAAATACTTCCATTAGGTATTTGACATTGAAACCTATTTCTAAATCTTCTCCTTCCTTATCTACATAGACCTCCTCTTTTACATTCCCTCCTTCTGATTGGGAATTAATAGTTATTATTTCATTTTCTATGAGCAGCCTTATTAGATTATTTCTGCCTTCCCTTGCTAATAAGGATGCCCTTTCCAGACAGCTAATCATATCTATGCGGTTTATCTTCAATCTAGTTTTGTATTCCTTGGGTAAAATATCCTTATATTTAATAAATTCCCCTTCCATAATCCGGAGGACAATACATACGTCATCTAGAAAAAATATTGCCCTTTGCTTGTCTAGTACTATATTTACCGACCTACAATCCTCCTCCTCAATAAATATTTTATTTATTTCATTGAGAATCCTAGCTGAAATTATTAATTTAACGTTATCAATGTCATCAACTTTTTCCCTGGTCACGGCCATCCGGAACCCATCCAAAGCAACCATGGATAAAATTCCCTCATTTATTTCTAATAAAACCCCTACGATAACCCCCTTGGCCTCTTCTATACTGGCGGCAAAGGAGGTCTTTTTGATCATCTCTTTAACTATTTCCTTATCTAGTCTAATAGGGTCTATATCTACTTTGTTTCCTATTTTGGGAAAATCATCAGGACTTTGACCCACTATATTAAACTCAGTGTTTACGCACTTAATGGATACATTGCCATCCTTTTCCTCGATTTCTATTTGATCGTTAGGAAGTTTTCTTATAATATCAACTAACAATTTTGCTGATAAAACTATAGAACCTTCATTGATCACATTTACTGCAATTTTTTTTTCTATACTTAAATCCATATCGGATGCCGATAATTTAAGAATTCCCTCTTTATCGACTTCAAGAAGTATACCTTTTAAAATGGGAATAGTAGTTCTATTAGATATCGCTTTTGATACAATGCTAAGGGCTTTAGATAAATCGCTTTGATAGCAAGTAAATTTCATTATGAAGCCTCCTTTTTTTTAATAATTATCTTAGTATTAGTAGTAATAGGGCCTGTGGATATGTGGATAAGTCCTGTGGATAATACTATTTCAATGGATTTCATAAGGGAAAAGCTGTGGAAAACCCCTTATATTAATGAATGCTTATGTTAATTAATCATTTTGGATATCTTTTTCAATTGATTCCACGACATCCTTTAAAACATCATTTGTCAGCATTTCTGTATTAATCTTATCACATGAATGCAGGACTGTAGTATGGTCCCTATTGCCAAAAGCCTCGCCTATTTTAGGTAAGGATAAGTCGGTTAAATTCCTACATATGTACATAGCTATTTGCCTAGGAAAAACTAAATTTCTGGTTCTTTTGGCTGATTCAATATCAGACACCCTGATGTTAAAATGTTTACACACAAATTCTTTAATTTTATCGGGGTTAACAGGTCTTTTGCTAGCAGAAAAGACATCTTTTAAAACCTCTTTAGCTAGTTCCTTGTCAATAGCCTGTCCCGTTAAGGAAGCATAGGCAACAACTCTGATAAAAGCACCTTCCAGCTCCCTGACATTGTTTTGAATTTTTTCGGCTATAACCTTTATAACATCCATAAAATCTTCGCTAACTGGTATTTCCTCCAATTGGGCCTTTTTACATAGGATGGCTACTCTTGTTTCAAAATCAGGAGCCTGTATGTCAGCAATCAGTCCCCATTCAAAGCGAGACCTTAATCTTTCTTCCAAGGTGGCAATCGCCTTTGGTGGACGGTCACTAGACAATATAATTCGTTTATTGGCGTTATAGAGGGTGTTGAAAGTATGGAATATTTCTTCCTGTACCCTTTCCTTGTTTTCTAGGAATTGTATATCATCAATTAACAATACGTCAATATTCCTGTATTTATCACGAAAGCCAGCCGTATCGTTGTCTCGGATAGCTTTAATAAATTCATTTGTAAACATTTCTGATGATACGTAAAGGACTTTAAGTTCTGGTGTATTTCTAACTATATGATGGCCTATTGCATGCATAAGGTGGGTTTTGCCCAGTCCGGCACCACCGTAAACAAATAGGGGATTGTATTGGGAAGACAGGGGCATTTCTGCTACTGCTAAAGAAGCTGCGTGGGCGAATTGACTGTTTTTACCGACCACAAAAGTACCGAATACATATTTGGGATTTAGATAAAGTTCATCAGTGAAGGTTTGGGTTAAGGTGTCTGCCTTTTCTCTCTCCAAGAGCTCCACTTCTTCGGGGTCCATAAATATAGCCTTTAATTTTATCCCGTAGGCACGCTTTAAAGCAGATTCAATTATATTGCTGTAACGATTTTCTAAAATATTTTTACCTATTCCTCCACCTAAGACTAAATAAAGATAGCCTTTTTCTTCGTCTAGTTGAAATGGGGTAAGGGGATCAACCCAAGTGTCAAAGCTGACCGCTGTCATTTCCGGTCGTAGATAATCTAATGCTTTTTCCCAGGATTTTTCCATATTGTTCATAAAAGTGCTCTCTCCCTTAGGTTTTTTTAAGTAAAGACTTATATGCTAATATAGTACAACAGAAAGTTATCCACAGGCAAGACAAATCTAAAAACATTGGGATAAAAAGATTTCAATAATTATTAACAGGCTGTGGAAAAGACACATCCACAGGGACGGAAGAAATTTAAAATTCGTTGAAACAAACCAAGTTTTGCGGTATAATAAATAGTCTTGTAAACTATCAAGCATAAATATGAGGAGGATAGCAAATGGCGGCAGCAGATGTAAAACAGCAAGAGTATAATGCCGAACAAATACAAGTGTTAGAAGGACTTGAACCTGTGCGTAAAAGACCCGGCATGTATATTGGCACAACGGGTTCAAAAGGTTTGCACCATTTAGTATACGAGGTGGTGGATAACAGCATAGATGAGGCTATAGCTGGATTTTGTAGTAGTATAGATATTACTATTCAGAAGGATAATTCCATAATGGTTGAGGACGATGGGCGGGGAATGCCTGTTGATCTCCATCCTAAACTTAAGATACCGGCGGTAGAGGTAATCCATACAGTTCTCCACGCAGGGGGAAAATTCGGCGGTGGTGGCTATAAGGTTTCCGGCGGACTACATGGTGTAGGGGCAGCGGTTGTTAATGCCCTTTCTGAAATAATGGAAGTGGAAATAAGAAGGGATGGAAAAATTCACAGACAGGTTTATGGCAAAGGGAAAACCCTAACACCCTTAGAGCAGGTAGGTGAGTCACCAAGAAAAACAGGTTCTAAAACTGTATTTAAACCAGACCCAGATATATTTGATGAGGTTGAGTTTGATTATGATATTTTGGAGCATAGATTCCGGGAGATGGCTTTTCTAAATAAAGGAATAAAAATCCGCCTTACAGATGAAAGGGAAGGTCGTAAGAAAAAGGATACATTTCATTACGAGGGTGGGATAAAAGAATACGTTAAATACATGAACAAAAACAAAGTGGCAATACACCAGGATGTTATTTATTTTGGGGTCTCGCGAAAGGATATGGAAGTAGAAATTGCCATGCAGTTTACAGATAGATATAACGAGCTTATTTTATCTTATGCAAATAATATAAACACTACTGAGGGTGGCACCCA
>CAZMMB010000005.1:0-16374 GCA_964567325.1 uncultured Oscillospiraceae bacterium | reverse complement strand
GGCGCTTGAAAATGAAAGAAAGCGACAGATTAAAATCTATAAGTGAAATGCTGAGAGCATTAGGTGCTTCTGTAACAGAAGGAAAGGATTATTTAGTTATCCGAGGTGTGGATGAACTGAAGGGTGGGGAGGTTTACCCATATAATGACCATAGGATTGCCATGGCTGCGGCGATAGCCTCCCTGAGGAGCACTGGCCAAGTCGTCATTCATAACCCGCAATGCGTAAATAAGTCCTATCCAAACTTTTTTAAAGATTTTGCAAAAGTAAAGTGAGACTTATTTAAGACATTTCACATAAGAACAGCGTCGATATTCATTAGGATGAGTTGAGATAACTGCGGACAAGCCAGAAGTTAACCAAAAGTAAATTGGAATTTAATTAAAAGGAACCGGAGGAAAACCGAAAGTTAACTGGAAATCAATTGTAGGAAACTGGATGGAAAGTGAAAGGCAGCCCGGTTAATCAAAAGTAAATTGGAATTTAATTGAGAGAAATCGGAGGAAAACCGAAGATAAACTAGAAGTCAATTGAAAGAAAACCGGTATTAGAAAAACAGGAGGAAAGGGAATGAGTAACACATGGGGGAGGAACATAAGGCTGGCTATATTTGGCGAATCTCACGGGAAGGGAGTCGGCATATCAATAGATGGATTACCGCCTGGATTCGTTTTGGATTTCAAAGAAATTGAAAGGCATATGGCGCGACGGGCTCCCGGTGGGGTATTGGCGACACCAAGAAAAGAACCGGACAAAGTAGAAATATTCAGCGGTGTTTTTAACGAAAGAACTAGCGGATCCCCCCTGTGTGGAATAATCTACAATAAGGACACAAGGTCGAGGGATTATGACCCAGGCCTTTTGAGGCCTGGAACTGCTGATTTCACCGCACATATTAAATATGGGGGATATAACGACTACCGTGGAAGCGGACATTTTTCGGGTCGACTTACGGCACCTTTAGTGTTTGCCGGCAGCATTGCACGACAGATATTAGAATCCAAGGGCATTAACATCGGAGGGCACATATTGCAAATAGGCAATAACAGGGATAAGGCATTTACGAAGATTGACAAAAGCATTTTGAAATCTATTACCCAAACGAATTTTCCTATAATCGACAAGCAGATGGGCCATGCTATGAAAAAGGCGATACTTAAGGTAAAAGAAGAAGGGGATTCCTTGGGAGGCATTGTAGAATGTGCCGCTATAGGAAGTCCTGTTGGTCTAGGGTCACCCTTTTTTGAATCTTTTGAAAGCAGCCTTTCGTCCTTGATATTTTCAATTCCCGGTGTTAAGGGGATTGAGTTTGGTAAAGGCTTTGCAATGGCCCATATGCAGGGCAGCCTGATAAACGATCAATTGTTTGTGGAAAAAGGGAAGATACTTTCCCAGACTAATAACAGCGGCGGCATAAATGGTGGAATTACCAATGGAATGCCCATTGTTTTCAATACGGTTTTCAGGCCCACCGCATCCATATCAAAGAAACAGGATACTGTTAACATAAATAAAGGTGAAAATTCTACTATTGAGATAGAAGGAAGGCATGATCCCTGTATCGTGCCACGGGCTGTAGTAGTGGTGGAATCAGCTTTGGCTTTATGTCTGATGGAACACATGATGGAAGGTGGGTTTCGGGTATGAAAAATATAGTACTTATTGGGATTTCCGGCAGCGGGAAAACTTATTTAGGGAAGCGATTGTCAGAAAAACTATCTAGAGAGTTTATTGATTTAGATATTCTGATTAGTAGGGCTGCAGGTTTTAGCATAGAGGAGATCTTTAAACAGGAAGGGGAGGAAGGGTTTAGGCGCAGGGAGACCCAAACAATTAGGGATATATCCGGCTTGAATAGCAAAATAATTGCTAGCGGTGGCGGTGCTGTTCTTGCCGAGGAGAACATGGATATCCTTTCCCACAAGGGGATAATCATTTTTTTAGATAGGCCTGTGGAAGATATACTGGAAAGTGTTGAAATGTCGGATCGTCCTCTTTTAAGGGATAATCCGGAAAGATTGAAAGATATATATAACGAAAGGCTGTCTTTGTATAACAAATATTCGGATTTTATCATCAAAGGGGGTTCCAGTGATCAGGTGCTTCGTAAATTAATCCATATTTCAACCTTGGGGGGAGCGAAAAAAAATCTAGCTGTAATAGGTGATCCAATAGATCATAGTCTATCGCCGCCAATACATCTGGGTGCGCTGGGACCCTTGTTAAAAAAACTGGAATACAAAAAAATAAAAGTGGAAACAAATATGCTACCGCAATGGGTGAAGACTGATGGAAGGGCGAAATTGGACGGCTTCAATGTTACGATGCCCCATAAAGAAAGCATAATTCCCCTTTTGGATGCGGTAGATTCTGAGGCTGAAAAGATTGGAGCGGTCAACACAGTAGTAAATAAGGGGGGCAAACTAAAGGGCTACAGCACTGATGGCGAAGGCTTTTCCTCCGCGCTGAAAATTCGCGGGGCGTATTTGTCACAATCAATTGTAACGATAATTGGCACCGGTGGCGCCGCCAAAACAATTGCAATGAAGGCCGCAGTGAAAGGGGCAAGGGAAATACATATAATCGGGCGGAACCTTAACAAAGCTTTGGAAATTGTAGGGGCGGTTAACAAATCTTACAATACTTCCTGCCATATACATTCATTTCCATTGGAGAGCGTTAGAAAAGGTTTAAAAGATGCGGATTTTGTAATAAATGCCACACCTTTAGGCATGAAAAGCAATCCGGGGAGCTTTGGGAATTTTTCATTTTTACGCCAGTTAAAAAAGAACACATTCGTTTGCGATATAGTATATAGTGATGAAAAGACTCAGCTAATCGTGGAAGCAGAGGCTTTGGGCTTGAAAACCATGGGAGGGTTAGATATGTTGATTGAGCAGGCTTTGTTAGCGGATAGTCTGTTTTTGGGGGCAGAAATAGGCAGAGAAAAGGCAAGAAAAAGAGCTGAGGAACATTTGGAGGGAGGGTTGGTAATATGATAATTGTAATTAGACATGGTGCTTCGGAGGCGTCAATAGAAAGCTTAAAAAATAAATTGGAGATAGAAGGACTGATAGTGCAGGACATTAAAGGCGGCAGCGCCAGGATGCTAGGCTTAGCAGGGGATTCCGAAGCTGTATCGGAGGATGCAATAGGCCGAGAGGATATAGTCGAGTCAACCATAAAAGTCAGAGAGCCCTATAAATTAGCAGGGCGTCGCTTTCATCCAGATGACACTGTCGTAAGCGCAAGGAATGCAAAGATAGGCGGTGGGAATTTTTCTGTCATTGCAGGGCCTTGTTCTGTCGAAGGAGAAGATCAGATACTATCTATTGCAAGGGATATAGCCAAATCGGGGGCAACTTTTTTACGAGGTGGGGCATTCAAACCTCGCAGCTCTCCATATTCCTTCCACGGCATGGGCCTTGGCGGGCTTGAATTACTGAAAGCCGCACGGCAGAAAACAGGTTTGCCCATTGTCTCGGAAATCCTTTCCCAAGATTATTTGGAGGCTTTTTCTGAGGATGTGGATGTTATACAGATAGGTGCAAGAAATATGCAAAACTTTAGCCTGTTGGTTGAGGTGGGTAGTCTGAAAAAACCGGTTCTTTTGAAAAGGGGTTTATCATCAACCCTGGAAGAACTCTTGATGTCTGCAGAATATTTAATAAAGGGAGGTTCAAATCAAGTGATTCTTTGTGAAAGGGGAATAAGAACTTTTGAGACAGCCACAAGGAATACCCTGGACCTGTCAGCCATACCTGTCTTAAAACAGAAGAGCCACTTACCTGTAATTGCCGATCCTTCACACGGTACAGGCTACTGGCAACTGGTGGAACCTATGGCCCTTGCAGCAGTAGCGGCCGGGGCAGATGGTTTGATAATAGAGGTTCACAATGCTCCTGCAAAAGCATTGTGCGACGGACAGCAATCCATAACACCAGAAGTTTTTCATCACTTGATGAAAAGAATTAACCGGGTTCGTGAAGGTTTAAAATAGGAGGAGACAATGGAAAAAAATGATATCATAAAAAGGATAAGGGGTGAACTAAATACCATCGATAATCGGCTGGTAGAACTTCTACAAGAAAGAATGGTTTTAGTTGATAGGATAGGAGATGCTAAAAGGGCGGAGAATATACCAACGAGGGATGAAAGTCGTGAGGTGGAGATTATCGAAAGGCTTGTAAAACAGTCGACAGAGGAATATAGGGGGGAAGTGCTGACCTTTATTAATACACTTTTAGGCCTTTCAAGGTATCGACAAAGGAAGTTGACTTTTGATGGGATAGATGAACCTCTTCTCCCACCACCGGGTAAACCATGTAGGGATAAGCAACTTATATCCTACCAAGGATTAGCTGGAGCTTGGGGTGAGCAGGCAGCTTTAGATTTATTCCCTAATGGCCGATTTAAGAACGAAAAAACCTTTGAAGATGTATTTGCAGGAGTAAAGGAGGGCAAGGTAAACTACGGTGTTGTGCCCATTGAGAACTCAAAGACCGGTGCTATAGGGGAGAGCTATGACCTGCTTAGAAAATACGGCTGCTATATTGTCGGCCAAACTTATGTAAGGGTCTCTCATTGTATTATGGGGCTTGCGGAAGCCAGCTTGACCGATATTAGGGAGGTGTTTTCACATCCGGAAGGCTTTAGCCAGTGTGGGGGCTTTTTAAAAAAACATGCCTGGGATTTAACTGAATGCAGAAATACTGCAGTAGCAGCCAAATTAGTGTCGGAAAAAGGCCAAACAAGGAATGCTGCTATCGGATCTAAAAGGGCAGCCGAACTACATGGCCTGGAAATATTAAAAGAGGATGTTACAGACGACCAAAATAACTGCACCCGTTTTATAGCTATTGCTGCAGCCCCGGAATACAATGCTGAGTGCGATGCAATCAGCATAACATTTAGAACTTCTCATAGGAGCGGGGCACTTTGCGAGGTCTTGTTTCATTTTATGGCCGCAGGAATAAATTTGAGCAGAATAGAATCTAGGCCTATGATGGGCGATAAATATTGTTTCTTCGCCGACCTGGAAGGAAATATAGAAGACGAGACTGTGAAACGGGGACTGAGGCATGCAGGGGCATCCTGTGGCTACCTTGAGGTTCTTGGATGCTATCCAAACAAGAAATAGCCAGCCACGATATTGCAAATAGATAGAAATGGTTGCGGTAATTGGCTGCCTGCAAATTTGATATTGTTAAGGTTGTTTAGCTGCTAGTTTAATAGAGGGGGGATGGTCAAATAATTGCGTGCAGGGTGCAAGTTTTCAGTATGGTGGTCAAATAATGACGTGCAGTGTTTTTTATTTTGGATTTATGGTCAAATAATGACGTGTAGTGTACTTTCATGGCTAATTCCCCCACAAAAAGTACACTCTACGAGCTTTTTTGACCAGGCTCGGCGAATCATGCACACCGGATGCGCTTTTTTGACCAGGCTCGGCGAATCATGCACACCGGTTGCGCTTTTTTGACCAGGCCTAAAAGCGCATCCTAGTGAGCAAAATTGCAACTTTGGTTAGAAAATAACAGTAGGTTTGGAGGATTTCAATGATTTATGTGCAAAATTGCAACTTTGGTTAGAGAAAAGTCGATGATTGCCTATAAAAATCCAACCAAACTGTAAAATTTGCACAGCAGCCCTAAATTTCGGCGTAAATACAGACTTTCAACCTCACCAAACTTGATTTTTTGCACAGTTTGCCATCGCTAACCTGCCTGAGTCGCTTTATTTTTCTTTTATGCGATTGCCTTGCCGGTGTTTTGCTAGCGGTAGAAATTATCTGGATTGAATTACAGAAATGTGATAAAATTAAAGCTTGAAAATGGATTAATATGCTAGACTTATCATAGAAGGAGGGGGTTGGAACAAAAAATGGCGCAATTATACTATAGATACAGCACGATGAACGCTGGAAAATCCATAGAGCTTATCAAGGTTGCCTATAATTATGAGGAACGGGGTAAGAGGGTATTGGTCCTAGTTCCAAGCGTAGATGATAGGCATGGTAAGGGCATTGTAAGTTCAAGGATAGGTGTAAGCAGGGAAGCCATTGTAACAAATGATGATACAAATATATTAAAACTTTTCATGGAGGAAAATGAAAAGAAGAAAATAGATTGCGTTCTTGTGGACGAGTGTCAGTTTCTAAAAAAACATCATGTCCAGGAGCTGGTAGAGGTGGTTGATAGTTATGAGACTCCAGTCCTTGCATATGGGCTTAAGAACGACTTTAAGAATGAATTGTTTGAGGGCTCCTATTATATGTTAGTCTATGCAGATAAGATTGAGGAGATTAAAACCATATGCTGGTGCGGCAGGAAGGCAACTATGGTAGCCAGAATTGTAGATGGAAAATTCGTAAAATCAGGTGAGCAAATTGTCATAGGAGGTAATGACATGTATGTATCACTTTGTCGCAAACATTATAACGACGGGAGAGTCGGTGAAAAAGGAAGTGGATTTAGTGAAAAAACTATCGAAGACAATGGAAAACATGGAGGTATCCTCCGTAAGGAAATTGACTAAATATGCGGTTAAGGCTAAGGAGGCCGGCAAAAAGGTATACCATTTAAATATAGGTCAACCGGACCTGCCTGTCCCAGAGGAGTACTATGAACACGTTAGGGCCTTCCACGAAAAAACAGTTGAATACATGCCATCCCAAGGCATGCCCCAACTGCTTGCTGCAATGGTGGATTTTTACAATAAACGTGGAATCGAGGTTGAAAAAGACAATGTTTTAGTGACGGTCGGCGGCTCAGAAGCTGTGCTTATGACGATGTTGGCCCTTACAAATCGGGGAGACGAATATATTGTATTTGAGCCCTACTACTCCAACTATAACACCTATTTTTCAATATCTGGCGGAAGGCCGGTTCCTGTTAGAACAGATGGTGCCAAGGGTTTTCATATAGAAAGGGAATCTATAGAGGAGAAAATTACAGACCGTACCAAGGCAATAATAGTGACAAACCCAGGAAATCCCACAGGTACAGTTCTTACTAAAGAAGAGCTAGAGGTGGTTGCGGATATAGCCAAGGATAAGGATCTATACATTATAGCCGATGAGGTTTATAGGGAGATAGTCTTTGATGGTCGCAAGCCCTTAAGCTTTGCTTTTTTAGAGGGCATTAGGGATAGGTTGATAATTCTAGACAGTGTTTCAAAAAGATTTTCAGCCTGCGGGGCGAGAATAGGAACGGTAATAACCTGGAATAAAGGAGTATATGATTTAATATATAAACTTTGTCAAGGCCGTCTATCAGTATCCACTTTGGAGCAACACGGGGCTTTGGGCCTTTATGCCAGCGGTGACAGGGCTATAGACAGGGTTAGGGATGAATTTGAAAAGCGCAGAAATACTGTATGCAGTTCCCTTGCAAAAATTCCTGGATTAGAATTTAATAAACCTGAAGGAGCCTTCTATATGATGTGCAAGTTACCAGTAGCAGATGCAACAGATTTTTTGAAATGGATGCTTGAAGAATTTGATTACCAAGGGGAAACTGTAATGGCGGCTCCAGGAGATGGTTTCTATCATACAAAAGGGGCGGGAAGGGATGAAATTCGAATAGCCTTCACATTGGAATGTGAAAAAATGAAGAGGGCGATAGAAATATTAGGCAGGGGCCTTGAGGAGTACAAAAGGGTAAAAGGGAGTTAGCAAAGTGAAATTAGCTGATAAACCCAACTTGCTTCTGCATTGCTGCTGTGGCCCGTGCAGTACGGCAGTTATTGAGCAATTGGCCGAGGAATACAGCATAAGCTTATACTATTACAATCCTAATATAACGGATAGGGAAGAGTATGAAAAAAGGAAGGCTTCCCTGCTTAAATACCTTCAGGCCTATAATAAAAATAGGGAGGAAAAAGAACAGATTCCTTTTATGGAAGGGCCTTACGAAAGGGATGCTTTTTATAATTGTATAAAAGGATTGGAAGGGGAAGCCGAAGGAGGAAGTCGTTGTCAAAAATGCTTTGAATTGCGTTTGGCTACTACTGCAAAGTTAGCAAAGGATTTAGGCCAACAATGTTTCACTACAAGTCTATCGATAAGCCCCCATAAAAGTTATCCATTGATTAGCCGCACAGGTATAGACCAGTCCATAATCTTTAAAATAGAATATTTGGACAGAAATTTCAAGAAAAAAGCCGGTTTTCAAAGATCCTTGCAGCTATCTAGGGAACATGGTTTATATAGACAGAATTATTGTGGATGTGAGTTTTCAAAAGAATCAGCGAGGTGATTTAGTGTCAGGCAAATTAATTATACCATCCAATTATGAATCTCCATTGAACCTAATGGAGACCCAAAGGGCCATAAAAAAAATTAAGGATTATTTTCAGCAAGAATTAGCCTATGGCCTCCAACTAAGAAGGGTATCTGCACCCTTGTTGGTAGACCCAGCAAAGGGCTTAAACGATAATTTAAGCGGTGTGGAAAGGACAGTTGCTTTTACTATTAAGGACATGAATGAAATGGTGGCGGAGGTTCCTCAATCCTTAGCAAAGTGGAAAAGGGGGGCCCTAGCCCGCTATGGAATAAAACCGGGTAGAGGAATCTATACGGATATGAATGCTTTGCGGAGGGATGAAGATCTGGACAACCTTCACTCAGTGTATGTAGATCAGTGGGATTGGGAAAAGGTTATCAGGAAGGAAGATAGGAACGAAGACTATCTAAGGGAGACAGTTGTAACCATATACAATTCCATTAAAAATTTAGGGGATTATGTGAACCGCCTTTACAGGGAGCTGAGGACAGAGCTCCCTAATGAGATTTACTTTATCACAGCTCAAGAGTTGGAGGATAGGTATCCCCAACTGGAAGCAAAAGAAAGAGAAGATGCAATTTGTAGGGAGAAAAGGGCAGTCTTTATACTTAAAATAGGGCATGTGTTGAGGTCTGGCAAAAGCCATGATGGACGGGCCCCTGATTATGATGACTGGAATCTAAACGGCGATATAATACTGTGGAACGATGTTCTTGAATGCGCATTTGAACTTTCGTCCATGGGCATAAGGGTTGATAAGGAGTCCTTGCTTCGACAGTTGAAAGAAGCAGATGAAATGCAAAGGCTGGAGATGGAATTCCATCAAGGCATAGTAAATGAAATTCTACCCTATTCTATAGGGGGAGGTATAGGCCAGTCACGATTATGCATGTACTTTTTAAGAAAGGCCCATATAGGTGAAGTGCAGGCTGCTATATGGCCCGAGGATATGATGAGGATATGCGCGGACAACAAAATATATATTTTATGAAATATTTAAACTTAATCATTGACAATAATAGTGACAACACCGATAATCTCTATACTTATGAGTCTATGATTGAAGGATTGAAGATAGGGGATAGGGTTAAAGTCCCTTTCAGTATAGGCAATAGGGAATGCCATGCTTTTGTACATTCATTTGCAAAAGGACCGGATGCAAAAATTAAGAACTATAAGCGTATAATTAGCAAAGATAATCTATCTTTGCCCACGGATGCTATAAGGGTAATTGACTGGATGAGACAGCGGTATTTTTGCAAATATATTGATGGGGTAAAATGCTTTACCCCTGTGGGGACAGAGCCAAAGAGGAAGGTCAAAAGGGATATTTTCAATGGGAAACATCTTGATATTCTGACCCCGCCCAGCCTGACAGGCGAACAGGAAAAGGCAGTCAAAGATATCCTTCCTTATGTAGAAAGAAGGGAACATGGGGTATTTCTTCTGCATGGGGTCACCAGTAGCGGTAAAACAGAGGTCTATATAAGAATAATAGATGAATGCATTAAAAAAGGCAGAACCGCTATAATGCTAGTGCCGGAAATCTCCCTGACAAGTCAGACCATACAAAGATTTATTGGAAGATTTGGCCCGGAATATCTGGCTGTCCTTCACAGCAAACTTTCCAAAGGTGAAAGATATAACCAGTGGATGCGCATTAAAGATGGACATGCCAAGCTAGTAATTGGTGCCCGGTCGGCAGTTTTTGCCCCTTTTGAGAATATAGGTGCCATAATATTAGATGAGGAGCATGAAACTACATATAAATCGGACATGAGCCCCAAGTACGACACCATAGAGGTTGCTATAAAACGGGGTGAAATCAACAGGAGCGTGGTTATTTTAGGCAGTGCCACCCCTTCACTGACATCGGCCTATAGAACCGTCAAAGGTGAATACAAGCATATTTCTTTAAAAAAACGCTTTAACAAAACTCCACTTCCTTCCGTTGAAATAGTAGATTTAAGGGACGAGTTAAGGGGCGGGAACAAGAGTATTTTTAGCAGAAAATTATATAATATGATGGAGTCCTGCTTTGAAGAGGGGCGACAGATAATTTTATTCCTCAATCGCCGTGGTTATTCCACCTTTATATCTTGTAGGTCTTGTGGCTATGTTGTGCGATGTGATGAATGTGATATATCCATGACTTATCATAAAAAGGACCATATGGCTATATGCCATTTTTGTGGCAGGGGGATTGAGGCCCCGAAGCTATGTCCTAATTGTGCCAGTGAATACATACGTTACTTTGGAGTCGGGACCGAAAAAGTTGAAGAGTTCACCAAAAAAACCTTCCCTGGCAAGAGAGTAGAGAGGTTAGATATGGATACGACCAGGAGGAAGGGAAGCATTGAAACCATCTTGAATAGATTCGAAAAGGGTGAAACAGATATACTTATAGGGACTCAACTTGTAGCCAAGGGGCTGGATTTCAGCAATGTGGGATTGGTGGGAATAGTTTCGGCTGATGTGACCTTAAATATACCGGATTATCGTTCTTCAGAACGCACATTTCAACTTATCACACAGGCTGCAGGTAGGGCAGGAAGAGGCCTCAAGCCGGGGCATGTTGTAATACAAAGCTACACCCCTGACCACTATGCTATACAATTAGGTGCTGGCCAGAGCTATAGAGAATTTTATATGGCGGAAATAAAATTTCGGGAAAGTACTGTGTATCCGCCTTTTTGTGACATTCTATACATAGTTATTGGGGATAAATCTGAAAAAAAAGCACAAAATGTAGCGGAAGATATTAAGGACTCTTTTCTTGCAAAGGTCGGAAAAGGCCACAGGCCCTATGTTTTAGGTCCAAGGGCTGCTCCAGTAAGCAAGGCCGGTGGTATGTATCGCTACCAGCTTTTCATTAAATGTTTGCCGGCAAACTGGGAAAAGTATAGGGATGCCCTGTGGCTGATAAAGAAAAAGGCTACTAGGGAAAAGAAAAGGGAATGGAGTCTATCAATAGATGTAAACCCCTTTGGGTTTATGTGAAGAGAAGGGGGAAAAATTATGGCACTAAGAAATATTGTTACCGAAGGTGATGAGATTCTTACAAAAAAAGCCCGGGAGGTATCAATAATAAATGAAAGGATTATACAACTGCTGGACGACATGGTAGATACTATGAGGGACAGCGAGGGGGTGGGATTGGCAGCTCCCCAGGTAGGGGTTCTTCGCAGGGTCTTTGTGGTTGAAATAGAGGATAGGGTCTACGAAATCATAAATCCGGAAATACTGGAGATGGAAGGGAGCCAAATTGGTGATGAAGGTTGCCTAAGCGTACCGGGAATGGTCGGAAAGGTAGAAAGACCCCAATATATAAAAATGAAGGCATTGGACCGTAATGGCAAGGAGATTCAGATAGAAGGGACGGACCTTCTGGCAGTAGCCTTATGCCATGAATATGATCACCTTGAAGGGATTTTGTTCAATTCCAAAGCAACAGAATTACGGGAACTTGTTACTGATGAAGAGGAGTCGGAGGAAGAATGAAGATAGTCTATATGGGAACACCAGATTTTGCAGTCCCGCCTTTAAAGCGTTTAATTAAAGAAGGGTATAACCTTCCTTTAGTGGTAAGTCAACCTGACAGGGCTAGGGGAAGGGGGAAAAGGGTACAGGCAACGGCGGTTAAGGGCCATGCCGAAATGGAGGGGATACCCATTTGCCAACCTCAGGGGAAAGATGATTTTTGTGACCTGATTGGGAAATTAAAGGAGATTGAACCTGACTTAATTGTAGTTGCAGCCTATGGCAAAATATTGCCCAAAGAATTGTTGGATATACCCAGTTTGGCCTGTGTAAATATACATGCCTCCTTGCTGCCAAGGCATAGGGGGGCCGCCCCCATTCAACATGCAATATTGTCAGGGGATGAGCTAACAGGTGTGACATTGATGTGTATTGCAGAAGCCATGGACCAGGGCGATATAATAGCAACAAGAGCTACTGCTATTGATAAAAAGACAGCAGGGGACTTGTTCGAAGAGCTGGCCAATATGGGGGCCGACCTTTTAATTGATACCCTTCCCACTATAGAAAAAGCTATTGCCGAAAGGCGAGCCCAAGATGAGTCAAAAGCCACTTACGCCCCAAAGATTAGAAAAGAAGATAGTCTGATAAACTTTGACAGGGAGGCAATTTACATTGAAAGACAGGTTAGGGCCATGGGCCCGCGACCGGGAGCATATACCCTTTTGGCCGATAAGGTTATGAAAATCTTTTCAGCTGAAATCTTAGATGATGATACCGATAGAAAAGCAGGCGAAATATATAATGTAGACAGTAAGGGAATTTCCGTAGGCACGGGGGCAGGTAATATCCTTATAAAAAGAATACAGATGCCTGGAAAGCAGATTTTAGATGTGTCGGAATTTATTAAGGGTAATAAAATTGAAATTGCTAGCATTTTAGGGTAAAATAATATAAGGAGGGTGTGCCGTGGACGATGAACGAAAAATAGCATTTCTAACCCTATTAGACATTGAGCAAAACAAGGCTTATTCCAACCTAGCCCTAAACCATCATATCTCTGTAGGTAAACCAGTTTCAAAGGCTATGGTAAGGAGGATTGTCTACGGGGTTTTAGAAAATCGCTTATATTTAGATTTCATAATTGAACACTATCTCAAAGAACCATTGAAGAAATTAAATGTCATTGATCACATCATTTTGTTAATTGGGATTTATCAGTTGGCCTATATGGACTCAATACCTAGCTATGCGGCTGTATCAGAGACGGTAAACTTAGCTCACAAATACAGCAGAAAAAGAAAAGGATTTATCAATGCTGTTTTAAGGAACTACCTAAGAAGTGGCGATGACATAAGCCTGCCAAATAGGGATGAAGATGAGCTTGCATACCTTTCAATCAAATATTCATATGCAAAATGGATTGTGGAATTGTGGCTAGAGGAATATGGGTCGGATTTCACAGAGGAACTCTTGGCTGCTGGAAATAAAACGCCGGGCCTGGCTGTGCGTCCAAACCTCCTAAAGACAGGTAAAAAGACCTTGATGAGACGGTTGGAAGAGCGGGGGTTTGAGGTTGAGGCCGGTCGAATTAGCAAGATTGCACTGAGGGTAAAAGGTGAAGACTTGCTAGAAACAAACCTATATAAGGATGGAATGTTTTCTATCCAGGACGAAAGTTCAATGGCAGCAGTCGATATACTGGATCCTAAAGCCGGCGAATCGCTCTGAGTACGGCACTTCGTGCGCGCGGATTGTGGATGTGTGCGCTGCTCCGGGTGGCAAATCCCTGTTCATGGCGGAAAAGATGGAAGATACCGGGAAGGTTGAGGCTAGAGACCTCTATAAAAAAAAGCTAGACCTCATTGATAGGGAAGCAGAACGGTTGGGGATTACAATAGTTAACACAAACACCTGGGATGCAATGATAGGGGATAGTCAACTGGAAGAAGCAGCTGATAAGGTCCTAGTGGATGTACCCTGTTCCGGTCTGGGAGTCGTACGAAGGAAACCTGAAATCAAATATAGGGAATGGAAGGACGAAGATATGGCTAGATTAAGGGAGACCCAGGCCAGAATATTGTCGGTTTCTTCGGAATATGTGAAAAAAGGTGGCATATTAGAATATTGCACCTGTACCATCAACCCGGCAGAAAATGAAGGAATAGTTTCAGAGTTTTTAAGGTATAACGATCTATATATCAAAGAGGATAGCGTTCAGCTTTTGCCCAACATAAATGATACGGATGGATTCTATATTTGCAGGATGAGAAGGGTATAAGTGGGGTATTATGGTAAAGTCAGCCTGTGCAACGGACAAGGGAAGAAGGAGAATGGTGAATGAGGATTCTATGCTGTGCATGGATTCCTTAAATTTTTACATGCTAGCAGACGGTGTGGGCGGTCACAATTCCGGTGAAATAGCCAGTCGCCTTGCGGTAGACCTTACTAAGGATCACCTTTTAAAATACCCAATAGATAAGATTCATGAATCAAAAATTTTTGATTACCTGGATAAATGCCTGCAAGGGGTAAATGAGAAAATTTATATAAAATCGATGGAAGAAGAAAAAAACAAAGGTATGGCAACAACAGCGGTTGCAATGTTTTTAAAAAAAGGAAAAGCATTCATTATCAATATAGGGGATAGCAGGGCTTACCTGCATAGAAATGGGCGGTTAGAGAAAATCACAGAAGACCATACATATGTGAACGAACTTCTAAAAAATGGATACATCAGCAAGGCAGAGGCCGACGTACACCCCAAGAGAAATATGATTACCCGGGCCTTAGGGAGTGAACAAACAGTAGCTGCCGATTTTTATAAAATCGATACTTTCAAAGGGGATAGGCTACTCCTCTGTACTGATGGACTTTACAATGAGGTCAGCGACAAAGATATCAATGAAGTCATGAATAACAAATCCGATATTCAGGAACTTGTATCAGGCCTGATAAATTTGGCCTGTGACAATGGCGGCAAGGATAATATAACAATTAACTGTCTAGAAATATAAATTAGAATTAAAGGAGACAAAGATGAGTAGCAGGGTTTTGGCTGAGCGATATGAACTCATTGAAAAAATTGGTGATGGTGGAATGGCAGTTGTCTATAAATCTCGGGACAAACTGCTTAATCGCTATGTGGCGATAAAAATTCTTAAACCTGAATTCACCAGGGATTATAAGTTCATCGAGAGTTTTAGAAGGGAGTGCCAGGCAGCTGCAAGCATGTTCCATCCTCATATTGTAAACATCTATGATGTGGGTCGGGAGGGAAATATAAACTATATTGTTATGGAACTTGTTGAGGGCCAGCCCCTATCCAGATTAATCAAGGAAAGGGGTGCTTTAAAACCCCGAGAAGCTGTCATTATAGCCAGACAAATCGCCTCTGCCTTAGGCCATGCCCATAAGAATCACATCATTCACAGGGATGTTAAGCCCCACAACATACTCCTGTCTTTAGACGGAACTGCAAAAATTGCTGACTTTGGTATTGCAAAAGCAGTAAATGAAGGGACTATTCTAAGTGGCACTGGTACAGTAATGGGATCTGTTCATTATTTTTCTCCTGAACAGGCTAGGGGGGGCTATGTGGATGAGAAATCTGATATATATTCCCTGGGTATAGTTATGTATGAAATGCTTACAGGTCAAGTACCATTTGATGCTGAAAATCCTGTTGCTGTTGCCATGAAACACATGAACGAGGAAATTGTGCCCCCGACTACTTTAGTGACTGAGATTCCACAGGAAGTTGAAGAAATAGTCATGAAGGCTACCGACAAGTATCAGACAAACAGGTTTAAGTCTGCAGATGATATGGTAGACGCATTAAATAAAGCCAATCTCAGCGTTGCCGGCATCCACGGCGGTTATCGTAAAAATAAAAGCGCACAAGAATTAAATACAAGGGAAGATATTGATAAGACCAGTAAAGAGATTGCCCCTGGGGGAGAAAAGGCTATGAAGACAAAAAAGAAGTTTCGATTAAATAAAGTTAAGGTAGCAGCTATTGTACTAGCCCTTTTGTTGGCTATACCAATAAGTCAGTTCATAGTTTCGGCTATTGTGAAGGCTAGTGCACCAAAGGCTGTCGAAGTCCCCTCCCTTTTAGGCCTGTCTTTCGAGGAGGCTGAGATAAAGGTAAAGGAATGGGATTTAAAAATTGAATTAGGTTCCGAGGTAGCCAGTGCGGAATATGAAGAGGGGGTTGTAGTATCCCAGGATCCTCTCGAGGGCATGATGGTAAAAGCCGGTAAGACTATAATAGTTAATATAAGTAAAGGCATAGAAAGCAACACCATTCCCTCATTGATAGGGCGAACCTTGAGCGATGCAACTTTCCTACTAGAGAGTTATGGTTATGAAAGGGCCGGTGTTACTGAGGAGTATAGCGATATGCCACTTGGGGTGGTGGTACGCCAGAATCCCCAGGCGGGAAGCCCTGCAGACCCGGGAACCAAGGTAAGTTTAGTCATCAGCTTAGGGGAGGAAATTACAACTACCATTGTCCCCAGTCTTTTGGGCAAGTCTCTAGAAGAAGCAAAGCTAGCATTAGAAAAAGAAAAACTTGTGCTTTCTGATGAAGTGGAATATGCTCCCA
>CAZMMB010000004.1:8588-18138 GCA_964567325.1 uncultured Oscillospiraceae bacterium | reverse complement strand
CCTCCTGAACGTCGCATGTTTAGTTTTTTTGGTAGGGATGATGACATGGTAATAAGGTGGAAGGATGTAAAGACCATTGGGGATGATGTAATCCTGGTAGAGGTGCCGAGTTCAAACTCCTTGCACCCCCCTGTTGAAATGGTTTATAATAATGAAGTGAAAGAAGCATAGGCAAAATATTTTTTTGATAGGCCTTAGGGGGAAAAGTAAATGAAATGCCCATTTTGTGAGAATAATGACACAAAAGTCATAGATTCCAGACCTACAGAAGAAGGACATGCTATCCGTAGACGGAGGGAATGTGATAATTGCAGGAAAAGGTTTACCACCTACGAAAAAGTTGAAGAAGTTTTTTTTATGGTGATTAAAAAAGATGGGAGTAGGGAAGTATTCGACCGGAATAAAGTCTTAAATGGGATATTGAAAGCATGTGAAAAGCGGCCTGTACCTCTGGCTGATATTGAGAAGATTGTCAATGATATTGAAAGAGGACTCAATAATATGATGGAGAAAGAAATTGAGAGCAAGGTTATAGGCCAGGTGATAATGGACCAACTGAAGCAGCTAGATGAGGTAGCCTATGTTCGATTTGCATCTGTTTATAGGCAATTCACGGATGTCAACACCTTTGTTGCAGAAATAGAAAAACTTATAAAGAACGGGAAGGAAAAGATGTAGATGTCGCAAATTTACCAGATTGCTATCGATGGGCCCTCCGGTGCCGGTAAAAGCACAGTAGCAAAGAGCTTGGCCCAAGCACTGGGTATCGATTATATAGATACTGGGGCAATGTATAGGGCGGTAGCCTATAAATTGATTAAGGAGGGCTTAGACCCTGAAAATAAGGAATCGGTAAAATCGATATTAGATAACACATACATTGATTTCAAAGATGGGGAGACCTTTTTAGACGGTGAAAATGTCAGCAACTTTATACGAAGCTCCCAGATTACAATGGTCGCTTCACTAGTATCAGCCATGCCGGAGGTAAGAAATAAGCTTGTTTCCCTCCAGCAAAGTCTGGCAGGTCAAAAAAGCGTGGTATTGGACGGTAGGGATATAGCTACAAATGTCTTTCCCAAGGCTAAATACAAATTTTTTCTTACTGCTTCTGTAGATGAAAGAGCTAAAAGAAGATGGGAAGAAATGAAGGAAAAAGGGTCAAAAATTGACTTTGGGACTGTTAGAGAAGAAATTGTGACCAGAGATTATAATGATAGTAGCAGGGCCATTAATCCTCTGCACAAGGCAGAGGATGCTTTGGAGCTAGATACTACAGGTATGAATGTCCAGCAAGTAACGGAATTTATATTGGCCAGGTTAAAACTATAGATAATGGACAAAAAGGCCACTTCCCAACTTGGGCTCAAACCAGGTTGACTTAGGTGGCATTATTTCATTTTTGTCTGCTACAGTTAGCAGCTTGTCCATTGAAATAGGGTAGAGGGCAAAGGCTACCCCCATATCTTTATCAACCCTTGTCTCCAACTCTTCAAGACCCCTTATACCACCGACGAAATCAATTCTATTGTCTGTCCTTGGATCTACAATCCCAAGAATAGGATTTAAGACCATTTCCTGAAGAATTGAAACATCGAGTCCTTTGATAGGGTGGTCCGATATAATATGGTCTTTGGCTATGAGCCGGTACCAACCCCCATCTAGATACATGGAAAAGACATGTTTCCTTTCGGGCGGGATGGGACCATTAAGCTTGTTTATTTCAAAGACAGGGGACAGGTAGGCTAAAAACTTCTCAATGCTTAAGTGGTTTAAATCTTCAATAATTCTGTTGTAATCAAAGATATGGAGGTCAGAGTCAGGGAATAGGACAGCCATAAAGAAATTAAACTCCTCGCTACCATCATATGATGGATTTTCATTCCGTCTCTTAAGACCTACTTTGGCCGCAGAGGCAGACCGGTGGTGGCCATCGGCTATATAGAGATTGGGAATCTTTTCAAATTCCTTAACTATGGATTCAATAGTGATTTTACAATCTATAGGCCACAACTTGTGGCCTACCCCATCGTCAGTTGAAAAATCGTAAACAGGGGAATTTTTTATTGTCCACCGTTTGAGTATATCATCAATTGAAGGCCTATGGCGATATGTTAAAAATACTGGCTCAGTATTTGCGTTACATGCATCAAAATGATTAATCCTATCTACCTCCTTATCTACACGGGTTAGTTCGTGTTTTTTTATTTTATTGTCCATATACTCATCTATTGAAAGGCAAGCCACAATACCAGTTTGGGTGCGATTTCTAAAAGTTTGCCGATATATATAAAAACAGGGACTTTTGTCGCGGACCATAATCCCTTGCTTTTCGAAGCTATTCAAATTAGCCCCTGCCTTGCGGTAGACGGCAGGATGATAGGGGTCTTCTATGTGTGGTAAATCTATTTCCGACCGGCAGATGTGTAAAAAACTAAAGGGATTAGCCGAGGCGAGCTCAGCAGCTTCTTTCCGACTCAAAACATCATAAGGGGGGGATATAACTTTTTCAACAAATTTTTCTGCCGGGCGCAATGCGGCAAAAGGACGAACTAGAGCCATAATTTACATTCCTTTCATTATCTTATTAATTTAAAACATATGAAAACCATTATAGCATAAAAAAAACCACATCCGTCAATATTATTCTTGGAGGACTAGAAAAATGAAATCCAGGTTAATATGCCTCTTTACTGTTTTTGTCTTCTTACTTGCTTTGCTTGCGGGAAGGTTAGGATTTATCCAACTGTTAAAGGGAGGGGAATATAGACAGCAGGTTAAGAAGCAGAGTCTATCTCTAATATCCGAGATTCCAGTAAGGGGTACAATTTATGATAGGGAGGGCCGACCTTTGACAAATTCGGAAAAGGTTTTTTTCGTTTTACTAAACGAGAAAAAAATGGATAGGTGCCTGGTGGATTTACTTAAAGAATTAGAGGCTGATGAGCTTGAAAGTAACAGCGATAAATATAGAATATACAGGGTAACTAAAGCAGGGCAGGGCCTTTCAAAGCTGTATAATGAGTACGGAGCACAGATATTACAATATTTTCAACGGGACGACATATTTCAACCTGCAATCCATGTGATTGGAGGGAATAACCCCAAGAATCATGCAGGACTCTGGGGTATTGAAAAGGATTATGACCATATACTTTCTTCTGAGCAAAGATTGTTTTATGCACAAAATGATGGTCAGGGAAATCTGCTTCCTGGAAGTAGGATAAATGTCCAGGGGGATAGCCACCATTGGGGAGTACTGACTAGCCTGGATCAAGATATACAGACCTATGCAGAGGAGGCTTTAAAAGAATGCAGGAGGGGGGGCACTGTTATAGTTACTGATATTATGAAGGGGGAAATACTGGCCTATGCTGGTTTCTCTGGACACACTTCAAAAAATTATAAAGAGGAACTGCAAAAGGTGGACTTCTTGGGACCCCTTATAAAAAAAGGGGCGGAGCTGGAGAAACAAATCAATGATGCTATCGATTCTAAGGTGAAAAATACGGATATTTTTGATATGGCAAGTGCCTTTGGTATGGCTGAAAAGGCAGTAGCCAATTTAAGCAGCCAATCCTCGGGGAATCTCAGCGAGCTCAGAAAGGATATATTGGGGAATGGCCTTTCTGTGATAGAAGAAAGGCTGATGGTGACGCCCATGCAAGTTGCACGCATGACCACTATCCTGGCCAGGGATGGATTAGACCGAAAACTATCTTTGGTAAGGGGAACTTTGGAAGGTGTAAGAGGTGCATCCCTAGTCCCTAGGTTAGAGGAAAAGCAGGTTATTTCCTTAAATACCTCCCGGGAATTAAAGGGTTTGCTGAAGGAAATAGTTGATGAAGGGAGCAATTGCTATACAGGTTTTGTCCCTTTTGAAAATCCCAAATATGCAATAACCGTGTCCATCGTGGATGAGGATGAGAAAAGCAAATGTGCTGCAAGAGTTTTTAAAAATGTTTGTCAAATGATCCGTTAATTGTAAAGGCTTCTTTCAGTTTCGTGATAGCTTTTTTTTCTATACGGGAAACGTAGGAACGGCTTATACCTAATAGTTTGGCCACTTCCCTTTGGGTTTTGCAATGGTCGCCATCCAAGCCAAATCTTTTTACTATGACAACTTGTTCCCGCTGGGTCAGAAGCTCCTTGATTCCTTTATAGAGGATATTGACTTTAATCCTTCTATCCAGGTCTTCGACAATGTCGTCCACATCGCTACCTAAAATGTCCATAAAGCTGATTTCATTTCCATCCTTGTCTATCCCGATAGGGTTATTTAAAGAAATCTCAGCTTTACACTTTTTTGTCATCCGCAGGTACATCAGTATTTCGTTCTCAATACACTTTGCTGCATATGTAGCTAGACGAACCTCTTTTTTTCTATTATATGTATCCACTGCCTTGATCAGGCCGATGGTACCTATTGATATAAGGTCATCGGGTGAGCAACCAACCACATTATACTTCTTTGCAATATGTGCAACAAGGCGCAAGTTGTGCTCAACCAGCACATGTTTTGCTTTTTCATCGCCATTTTCTAATTGGGTCAGATAATATGCCTCCTCGTCCTCGGCCAAGGGTTTAGGGAAAGACCCGTTAACCGACACATAGGAGGTTAGAAGTATTAAAGGGTTAGAGAGCAGAAGGGAAGTCAATACTAGGGATAAACTCATTTATGTAATAGCTCCTTTCTGCGAGTCAAAATATATTGTGCTAGAGAGTATTAGTATTATATGCAGAAAACAGGATTTCGTGTATGTCCCGTGGAAATAGGGATTGGCTTGGTTTGCAGGTAGCATTTTGCCTTCCACCGGCTTGTGGGGACTCGAAGGGTAGGAAAGGTAGAAATAGGAGCTTAAGATTTTGAATTTACAATATGTTTTTGCCTGGGATTATGTTAATATAGATAGTACCGCATAGCTTTCACAGGGGTCTTTGCGGAGGGGTTCGCTCGGGACGGGAAGCTGTCAGAGAGGATCTGAAAATGAAAAAGGAATTGATAAAGAACCACGTTACTATTAAGGAATTGCCTGAGGATGAAAGACCTAGGGAAAAACTTTTGCACTATGGGTCTAACTTTCTTTCCAATGGGGAGCTATTGGCCATACTCATAGGTTCCGGTACAAGAAACCGTTCAGCCTTAACGGTGGCTAACAGGGTCTTGTCCATGGAGGGGAGGGGACTCTCTTATTTGGCTGATTGTACACCGGAGGAACTATGTAAAATAGAAGGGATAGGAGAGGCAAAGTCTTGTAAACTCATTGCAGCTATTGAATTGGGTAGAAGAATATCCCAAAGTGCCGGCGAAAAAAGATATACTGCAGGAAGTCCCGAGGAAGTTGCAGGCCTATATATGGAAGAGATGCGCCACCTTAAAAAAGAATATTTTAAGGTCCTGTATTTAAACACTAAGAACCAGATACTTGCATCGGAAAATGTCTCCATAGGAAATTTAAACAGCTCCATTGTTCATCCCAGGGAGGTTTTTAGAAATGCTATAAAAAAAGGGGCAGCAGCCATAATAGTAATACATAATCACCCCAGCGGTAACCCCTTGCCCAGTCAAAATGATTTAGATGTGACAAAAAGGTTGCAGGAAGCAGGCAAATTATTGGGGATTCCCCTCCTTGATCATTTGGTAATAGGTGATGGGGTCTATGTTAGCTTGAAAGAAAAAATGCTGATGTAAAAATACACAAAAGGAAAGGATATATGGCCATGTGCTTTAGTTTTTTTACCAGGGATATAGGAGTTGATCTAGGGACTGCAAACACTTTAATATATAGGAAGCCCAAAGGAATCGTCCTCAATGAGCCATCTGTTATAGCGGTAGACGATAGAACTTCAAGGATACTAGCAGTTGGTCAGGCTGCAAAGGAAATGATGGGAAGGGCCCCTGAACATATCAGGGTTATCCGCCCCCTAGAGGATGGGGTAATATCTGACTTCATGATGACACAGGCAATGTTGAAAGAATTCATGCGGAAGGTCCTGCCGGAAAAAGCCCTATTCACCAGGGCAAGGATTGTAGTAGGTGTTCCTTCAGGCGTTACCGGAGTAGAAAGGCGGGCAGTTGAGGAGGTTTTAAGGCAGATGGGGGCCAAGGATGTTTTCATTCTAAACGAGCCCATGGCAGCCGCTATAGGAGTAGGTGTTCCTGTTGATGCACCTAACGGACATATGATGGTAGATATAGGGGGTGGCACATCGGATATAGCTATAATAGCCCTGGGGGGCATAGTAAACAGCATATCCTTGAGGGTGGCAAGCGATGAAATGGACGAAGCCATCATTGCATATATGAGAAAAAACTATAATCTTTTCATAGGTGATAAGACGGCAGAGGGATTGAAAATTAATATAGGATGTATATATCCCAATGAAAAATCTGAAGGGGCCAGAAGCTTAATGGAGGCAAAAGGCAGGGATGTAATAACGGGGTTGCCAAAATCCGTATCCGTTTCTTCTAGCGACATGATAAATGCCCTGGCTGAGATTATTGCTATCATAGTTGAAGGTATTAAAAACACCTTGGAAAACTCACCACCGGAGATGGCGGCGGACATTGTAGAAAATGGAATTATACTTTCTGGCGGCGGTGCTTTGATAAGAGGCTTGGATAGGCTAATCGAGGAGCAAACTGGTATCAAGGTCATGGTAGCGGAAAACGCCCTTGAGGCAGTTGCTGAGGGAACAGGCAAAAGCCTAGAGAAAATTGATAAGATTAAACGTTATATAACAAGGAATAGCAGGTTATAGGAGAAGCTGATGAGATGGTATAAAGAGCATTTCAGAGCTGTTATAATAGGCCTTATTTTGCTGTTGCTTCTAAGCGTAACTGTGGCCTCATACGTCAAAGAGGGGAGCAATTCGTGGTTAGGGCTTCAGTTGGGTCGTATCACTGCCTACTTATATGAACCGGTAGCAGATGTGGAAAAAGGGGTTTCAACCACCATAAGGGGTATATTTCAGTTTCGAAAATTGCTTGATGACAATGAGGTCTTATTGAGGGAAAATGAGCAATTAAAAAAGGAAATTTTGAATGCCTCCCTATCCCGCCACGAAATAGCAGAGTTAAAGAAATTATCGGATGCAATGAATTACATAGATCCTTCTCTAAACTATGAATTTGTTACCGCCAGGGTTATTGCAATGGATGGTTCTAACTGGTATCGTATATTCAACGTGAATGCAGGAACAAAGGACGGAGTAAAGAGGAATGCTGTAGTAATCAATGGTGAAGGTCTTGTGGGGAGGGTATTAGATGTAGGGCCCAACTGGGCCAAGGTAATAACAGTTATTGATGAGAACAACGATGTCAGCTTTCAGATTTTCAGGGATTTAAACCTATTAGGGATTTTATCAGGCGACGGGAAGGGTAAAATTACAGGTTATATGTTGGACGAAAATGCAGCGATAATAGAAGGTGATATGCTGGTGACCTCGGGTATGGAGATCTATCCTCAAGGCATACCTATAGGAAAGGTCAGTGCCATAACCTGGGATTCAGATGGACTCCTTCATACTGTAGAAATAGAATCTGCTGTAGACTTTACAAAGATACAAAAGGTAACCATAATAATGACCGGAGCTGAAACCGAAAGCGAGGTGTCTTAGGGACAATGAAATATAGGAATGCGTTTCTTTTCTTCTTGATAGGCTTCCTTGTTCAATCAACAATTTTTTTAAATTTCAACATCATGGGGGCTACTCCTAATTTTATTTTGTGTTTGACCCTAGTTTTTTCCTTTCTTTATAAGGGCTATCAGGGAATAATATTTGGTGTAATTTTTGGCTTGTTGCAAGATATAGGATTTTCCATTTTAATCGGGCCTTCGGCATTGATATATTTGCTTATAGGCCTGGTCATGGGCGAGGTTAGATACTATATGTATAGGGATAGCATTTTAAATCTGTTTCTAGCCTCAGCCATAGGGACAGGTGCTTACTATACCCTTTACTGGCTTATCTTAATGGTGTTTAAAGGCAATTACACCTTTTTGCATATGGCAAGAGGCTTGCCAATACTCTTTGTCTCACACTTTATTATTATTGTCTTGTTTTATGTGTTTGTGGGCCAAAGAGCTATCCGTCATAGGGGGGACCGGTATTACAGGAGCAGGAAGTTTTATGGAATTAATTAGTGAAGGCAAGGAGACTATAAAGATATTATATGGGATGGTTAAAGTATAGAAACAATCGAGTTCTGCTTATATTTATGGCCCTAATGGTATTTCTATTCGCAAGGTTATTTCATCTTACAGTAGTTGAAGGAAGCGAATGGCAAGAAAAGGCAGAGTCTATTAGCACCAAGAGAATTTATACCTCTGCCCCAAGGGGGGAAATATTGGACCGCTACGGCCGCCTTTTAGCAGGTAACCGGCCTAGTTTTACAGTATTTTTTGCCGGGAGCAATTTGCCAAAAAATGAGGTTAATGCGCAGGCTCTCATGTTAGTAAAACTGTTAGAAAAAAACAATGAAAGTATTAATGATAACCTACCCATAATCATAAATCATGATGGTAGCTTTTATTTTACTTATCAGAAAAATATTGAGGAGTGGTTGGTTTCCCAGGCTATGCCATTGAACTATACAGCGGAGGAAGCCTTTGAGGAGATTAGACAAAGAAATGGGATAGACGAGGGTTTGGATAAGTATGAAGCCCAGGCGGAACTCCAGTCAGTATACAGTATCTTTCCCCCTATCTCTGTAAAAAATATGAAATATCTGCAAGATTTGGAAAGGGAAGGCTTTCTAGGTCGCTACCATTTTGATTATGATTTGACTGCCCAAGAAACCTTTGATGCTTTGAGGGAATATTTCGGTATAGATCCAGAACTTTCGGATATGGACGCCCGGAAAATTATGATAGTGCGGAATGAATTATCAGCCCAGGGATATATGGCTTACATCCCTGCCACGATAGCCACAGGCATATCGCCGAAAACTATAGTGACCCTAAGTGAAAGGGGAGCCCAATTTCCCTCTGTAGATGTGGTCGCCGAATCGGTCAGGTACTATCCAAACAAGAAGACGGCCTCCCACGTTATTGGATATCTAGGGAAAATATCAGAAAGCGAGAAAGAGGCTTATTTAGAGAAAGAATACAGTGCCAGCGATATGGTTGGAAAGGACGGGGCGGAAAAAGCCTTTGAAGATATCCTGCGGGGAAAAGATGGGGTCAGGAGTGTGGAAGTCAATGCACATGGGGATTTGGTGCGGGTTATGAGCGATATAAAGGCTGATAAAGGGGTTTCTGTATATTTATCCTTAGATTTGGAACTTCAAAAAGTTGCGGAAGATGCTTTAAAGCAGGCATTGGAAAAGATTAGGATAGGGGGAACCTTTGAAAGCATTTATGGTAACTATAAATATAATAGGGCGTATAAGAAGGCAAATGTGGGTGCGGCCGTAGCCATTGAAATAGAAACAGGAGATGTTTTGGCCATGGCTTCGGAGCCTGCCTACGACCCCAATCTTTTTTCTACAGGTATAAGCCAGGAGGATTGGGCTTCACTCCAGTCAAAGAATCCTAGAGATCCCTTA
>CAZMMB010000004.1:0-8578 GCA_964567325.1 uncultured Oscillospiraceae bacterium | reverse complement strand
TTTCAATGTTGCAACTAGGACAGCTGTTCAACCGGGTTCTACATTTAAGATGGTTACGGCTACAGCAGCCCTGGACAGCGGATTAGATCCTAATCGAAAACTCAGGGATGGAGGGGCCGTAAAAGTTGGCAGCAGGACCTACGGCTGTATCCTTTGGAATACCAATAGGGGTACCCATGGATACCTAAATTTATACGAGGCCATAGAAGTGTCATGCAATTACTACTTTTTTGATATAGCCACAGGGAGGGACTTCCACAGGGGGGCTTCCTTAGGCTTGCCGGAAAAAATGAACATAGAGAGGATTACCCGGTTTGCAGAGGAATATGGACTGGGCAAGCCTACTGGTATAGAGATAGCCGAGACAGTGGTAGCTGTTCCTAGTGAAGAACGGAAAATGTCGGCTATGAAAACCTACTTAAAGAATGTGCTGATTGGTCGGGCCGAGATGTATTTTACCCCGGAAACTGTAGATGACAAAGACCTGCTTATGGGACAAATCGATACAATTGTCGGATGGACTGAGGAAAATCCCAGCAGGAACACTATACTTGACCGGTTAGGAAAGTTGGGAATAAAGGAGGACATGATTGAGACTGTTGGTGACTTATGTAAGTTTTCATATTTTACCCAAGCCACATGGACTTTAGGGGATGAGTTAATCATAGCTATAGGACAAGGGGAGAATGCTTATACGCCTTTGCAAATTGCAAACTACGTTGCAACAATAGGTAATGACGGCATAAGGAACAAGGTGAGCATCTTAAGGGCAATAGAAGGACAAGGGCTGGTTGAAAAAGAAGAAGGCGTTAAAATGTCTTTGAAAGATGATAAAATACTGGGGGACATTACTGAGGGGATGCGCAGGGTAGCCCAGGGAAGCAGGGGAAGCGGCAGGGTTTTCTTTGCCAACTTCCCTGTATCGGTAGCTGCAAAGACAGGTACGGCAGAGAGGGAGGGAAAGATACACCTACCCGATGAGGTAGAATATCTTAAAAGCCACCTTAAAAGGATAAACCCATCCATATCATGGGAAGAGGTAGAGGAAGAGATGAACCGCCTTCTACATGATTACTCGGATATTTATACATCGGAAAACACCGCAGCCAGGCAAGCGGTCCTGAACCTTTCTCGCGGACGCGTGACGACAACGGGGATTGATAGGTTTAAGGATGATTATGATAACTTTTCATGGTTTGTCGCAATGGCACCTGCTGAGGACCCCAAAATAGCCGTAGCAGTCCTTCTTTTTCAAGGGGGAACCGGTGGATATGCAGGTCCTGTTGCCAGGGAGATTATCGGGAAATACCTGGGGCTTGATAAGGAGTATGTGGATTTTGATACTAGTACATCAATTACAAAATAGTGTAAAGGAAATAGGGGAAGGAATAAAATGGGCGAGGTAATAGTTGTTACTTCTGGTAAGGATGGTGTAGGCAAGACAGTTATAGCCGCCAATTTGGGTGTAAGCCTGGCGCAAATGGGTAAGTCTGTAGTGCTGGTAGATATGAATATTGGGTCACGAAACCTTGATATATGCATGGGAATTGAAAACAATATCGTTTACGATGTGGCAGATATCCTTTCCGGGGTTTGTAGGATAAAAAAAGGAATGGTAAGGGATAGGAGGTTTGATAATCTCTTCATCATTTCCGCCCCCCAGAACAAGGATAAAATCAAGGCCTCTAATTGCCATATTGATACCCTGTATAAGGAATTGAAGAAGGTATTTGATTATATTATCATAGATGCACCCCCAGCTTCAGGACATGGTTTTGGACTAGCTATTTCCCCAGCAGATAGGGCCATAATAGTGGTTATACCCGAATATGCTGCCATACGAGATGCAGAGCTGATAAACATGACATTACAAGACTCAGGTATAGACGACAGAAGCGTAATAATCAATAAAATTATCCCTCAGCTTTACAGGACCGAATTAGTGCCTAATCCGGATGAAATTGCCGAGGCTTTGAGGCTTAAGGTTAACGGATTGATAGCTTATGATCAGAACATACATATCGCTGCTAACATGGGGACCCCCATAGCCGCTCTTAAGGGCAACTATATATCGGACAATCTAAAAAGAATAGCTAAGCGAATCATATCTAAAAATTGATAACCTTGCTTCGGATGCAGATGTTAAGCACTAAACCCATGGCCATCATATTTGTAACAATTGAGCTTCCACCTGCACTTATGAAGGGCAAGGTAATGCCGGTTACCGGCATAATTCCCATAGTCATTCCAATATTCTCAAATATTTGAAAGAAAAACATGGACAGGATTCCAGTTACAATGAGGGATCCGTATAAGTTTTTTGCATTTCTAGCAATCCGAAACATCCTATACAGAAAGAAGGCATAGAGGGCTATGATTAGTGCTCCACCGAAAAACCCCCATTCTTCAACTATAACGGAGTAGATAAAGTCAGAATCACGAACAGGCAGGAATTCCAATTCCTTTTGAGTGCCTTGAAAAAGTCCCTTACCCCTTATACCACCAGACCCTATGGCTATTTTGGAATGCCAGACCTGGTAGAAGCCGGGCAGGCTGGGGTCGTTGGGATGGAGGAAGGCGTCTATTCGCACCCTTTGATGGTCAGCCATAAAGAAATATGAAAGTGGCATCAAAAGCAGGGCTACACCTGCAATTTTTGCATAAAGCTTTCCATCTGCCCCTGCTACGAAGAGCATCACAGCTGCCATAACACAAATTACAATAGCGTTACCCAGGTCATTTTGTAGTACGGCTATTATCCCTACAAAGGGAATTAGGAGGGATCCAGCAATTAAAAAACCCTTGAGTGTTGACAGGCTTTCCCTGTGGCGAGACAGGAATTCCGCATAGGCGATAGCAAAAGTGATTTTTATGATTTCAGCCGGTTGGAGATGGACAGGTCCAAAATCCAACCAACCTCTAGATCCAAATTGCTCGAGGCCAATTCCCGGAATATATACCGTGAGCAGAAAAAGCACCGACCCAATATAAATATATTTACCAAAGCCCTCTAAGGCCATGTAGTCGATAAAAAGTATCAGCAGCAAAAATAGCAGGCCTAAGCAATATGCTAGAATCTGAATTTTCATGCTCCGTGAAAAAACGAAACCTTCATCGTATGATGTGCTTGAAATTGTGGTAACGCTGATAACTGCAAAAACAACAAGCACGGACAGGAGGTATAAATCTATATTTTTCAATAATTCCCTAAAATACTGCATAAAAACCATCTCCTCATTTATCTTGACATAGGCCAAACAATTAAATTATAATATAGATAGTGTAATTATATCAATATCTAAATGCGATTGAACATAATATGACGAGGTGGAAATTTTTCACACCTTATTGACATGCACAAAGTAGGGATTTTTTTATTTGGGATTCTTTACTGAAGTGTTATTACTATTTAGATTGGGGGGTGTTTTGATATAGAAGAATTTGTAATTAGAATCATTATCGCAATTGTGGCCCTAGCCTTCGGGCTTTTGATTGGATATATATTCAGAAAAACAATTGGTGAAAGAGCCATTGGAAGTGCAGAACAAAAAGCAAAAAATCTAATTTTAGATGCTGAAAACAGGTCGGAGACGATAAAAAAAGAAATAACGATAGAGGCCAAGGAAGAGGCCCATAGAATTCGAAGCGATATAGAAAGAGAAGTAAGAGAAAGAAGATCTGAGATTTCCAAGTCGGAAAGGCGGTTAATACAAAAGGAAGAAGCTATTGACAGAAAGACCGATAATCTTGAAAGAAGGGAAGAGGGTCTTGTTAAAAAAGAGCAAAAGTTACACGACAAGGCAGAAGAGCTGGATGGATTTATAGCTAAGCAGATAGAAGAGCTTGAAAGAATATCTGGTTATTCAGTAGAGGAGGCCAAGCAGCTCCTGCTATCGATAGTTGAAAAGGAAATTCGCTTTGAGGCCTCTGTTATGATCAAGGATATTGAGCTAAAGGCAAAGGAAGAGGCTGATAAAAAGGCTAAGGAAATAATAACAGGTGCTATTCAAAGGTGTGCGGCAGATCATGTGGCCGAAAGTACGGTATCTGTAGTGACCTTGCCAAGCGATGATATGAAAGGAAGGATAATTGGCAGGGAAGGGAGAAATATAAGGGCCATAGAGACCCTTACAGGAATTGATTTGATTATCGATGACACCCCTGAAGCTGTTATCCTATCCGGCTTTGATCCTGTCAGGAGAGAAATTGCTAGAATTGCATTGGAAAAATTGATTGTTGATGGCAGAATTCATCCGGCAAGGATTGAGGAGATGGTGGAGAAGGCAGAAAAAGAGGTCAACAGCATCATCAAGGAGGAGGGCGAGCAAGCAACCTTCGAAGTTGGGATCCATAACCTCCACCCCGAATTAGTAAAGTTATTGGGGCGGTTGAAATATAGGACCAGTTATGGGCAAAATGTCCTGAAACACTCCATAGAGGTAGCCCATCTTGCGGGGCTGATGGCGGGTGAACTAGGCCTGGACGTGAAGCTATCTAAAAGGGCTGGCCTGCTCCACGATATCGGAAAGGCCTTAGACCATGAGATGGAAGGCACTCATGTGGATATAGGCATAGACATACTAAAGAAATATAAAGAGTCAGAGGTAGTTATTAATGGAATGGCTGCTCATCACGGTGATTATGAAGCAAAGAGCTTTGAAGCAGTGCTTATTACCGCAGCAGATGCCCTATCGGCAGCAAGGCCTGGAGCAAGGAGGGAGACACTCGAATCTTATATTAAGAGGCTTGAAACTTTAGAGGAAATAGCCAATACTACTGCTGGCGTGGAAAAATCATTTGCCATACAGGCAGGTCGGGAAATTCGAATCCTTGCAAAGCCCGAGGAAATGAACGATGAGGAAATAGTCTTTTTAGCTAGGGAAATAAGCAAGAAAATAGAAAGTGAGCTAGAGTATCCTGGTCAGATTAAAGTCAATGTAATCCGAGAGACCAGAGCTATAGAATATGCAAAATAGATATTGATATACACAATAAATTATGGGCGGCTCAAAAGAGTCGCTCATTTTTAAAAGAATAAAATGAAAGAAAGAAAAAAATGATTATTTATTTGGATAATGGGGCGACAACTAAGCAGTATGACCAGGTCACAGCAGAAATGATGGATATGATTGCCGAATGCTATGGTAACCCTTCTTCACTCCATAGCATGGGTTTAAAGGCCTTCAAGAGGGTAGAAAAAGCCCGGAAAAAAGTAGCAAATTCCTTGGGGATAGGTCCTGAAGGAGTTTACTTTACCGGAAGTGGTACGGAGGCTAACAACCTAGCCATCACAGGTGGATACAGGATGGGGATGCGAAAGGGTAATAAGATTATTACATCTAAGGGAGAGCACTCTGCAGTAATTGAAACATGCAAAAGCCTGGAAGCCGCCTACGGGGCCCAGGTGGTTTATTTAGAAATCGACCGCTGGGGAAATCCCAACTTAGACGAGCTTAAAAGCAATCTTGATGAATCTACAGTTCTTGTCAGCATAATGAGCGTTAACAATGAGTTGGGCACTATTAATCCTATTGAGGAAATAGGCTCCTTGGTAAAAACAAAGTGTGATGGAATTTTTCACACAGATGCTATTCAAGCCTATGGAAAGATCCCAATAGACCTAGATAAGTCTATGGTAGATTTATTATCTATCAGCGGACATAAAGTTCATGGGCCCAAGGGTGTGGGGGCCTTGTACGTCAGAAAAGGCTTGCACATGGACCCCTTAATTTATGGTGGCGGACAGGAGAGGGGGCTCAGGTCAGGAAGCGAAAATACCCCTGGAATTGTGGGATTAGGACAGGCAGCGACAATTATGGGACAGGCTTTTGCCGAGAGGGTGGAAGCCATGACAAGAATTAAAGACTACCTTTTAAAAGGAATTATAGCGGAAATTCCTGATATAAGGGTCAACAGTCCAGAAACGGCTAGCCCAGGGATATTAAATATTAGTTTTTTAGCTTGTCCCGGCCAAGTTTTGCTCAGGACATTGGAGCAAGAAAACATCTATGTATCTACAGGTGCAGCCTGCTCGTCTAAAAAAAGTGGCAGTAGGATTTTAACTGCAATGGGCCTGCCCAAAGATGTAACCGAAAGTGCAATTAGGTTTAGTTTCAGTGAATTCAACAGTATTGAGGAAATAGACTTTGTCTTGGTGAAATTAAAAAAAGCTGTTTCATCCATACGGAGGCTTACAGGTAAAAAATAAAAGGAATAGTTGGTGGAGTGGTGAAAAATAAAAAAGTTTATATAGTTAGGTGTGGTGAGGTTGCCCTGAAAGGGATGAATAAACCCTATTTCGAAAAGATGCTGTCAAATAGAATCCGCCAGGCTCTGAAGACGCATAGGGGGGTGGATGTCCGCCGTGAGGATGGTTTGATTGTAATTCGGACGGAAGCCCATATTTCTGAAGATGATATATTGAAGCCCACGCTAAAAATCTTCGGGGTGGACTCCATCAGCCCTGCAATAGAAGTTGCCAGTGATATGGAAGCTATCGGGCTAGCTGCCATAGAATACATGGGAAAGCTCTTGGAACAAAGCAAGATATCCACATTTAAGGTGGAGGCCAAAAGGGCAGACAAGGGATTTCCCGTTAAATCCCCAGATATAGCCAGACAAATTGGTGGCATTTTACTGGCCGCCCATGGGAATTTAAAGGTGGATGTCCACCAGCCACAATGCAGGATATATGTACATGTTAAGCGGGGAAAAACCTTTATCTATGAGAAAAAAATCTCTGGATTCGGGGGCTTACCCTTGGGAACAAACAGCAAGGGCTTGGTGCTTCTTTCTGGGGGAATCGATAGCCCCGTGGCTGCATTTTTGATGGCCAAGAGGGGAATGTATATTGAAGCTGTCCACTTTCATTCATACCCATACACTGATGAAAGAGCCCTGGAAAAAGTTAAGGATCTAGCCCGGGCCTTGACTGCATATTGCGGAAATATAAAAGTCCACAGCATTAATTTATTAGCCATACAGGAGGAAATAATCCAGCATTGCCCCCAGGATGAAATGACAATCCTTATAAGGCGTTTCATGATGAGAATAGCTAATATAATCGCAGAGGAGACATCTTGTCTAATGTTGATAACAGGTGAAAATTTAGGTCAGGTTGCCAGCCAAACTGCGGAGGCTTTGGTTGTAACCGATGCAGTGGCAACTAAACCGGTAATGAGGCCCCTCATAGGGATGGATAAAAGCGAAATAATAGAAAAGGCAAAGGAAATTGGTACCTATGATATATCCATACTTCCCTATGAGGACTCTTGTACGGTCTTTCTTCCAAAGCATCCCAAAACCAAGCCCCAGCTAAAGGCGATTGAAAAGTCGGAAAGCCGGTTAAACATAGAGGCTTTAATAGATAATGCCCTATCAAATTATGAAATAATCGACAGTCTAGAATTAATCCGACATAAATAGACCAAAATTGACATAAGATCTTAAAGACAAGCCCTCTTCATCCATATATACTATTAAATGGACAAGGAGGGCTTTTTATGGAGATTAGATTTGAGATGAAAGATGACATTCTTATATCTATTCTTTCCGGTGAGCTTGATCACCATAGCTCGGGGGAAATTAGAGAGAATATCGATGATACATTTAAAGCATTTAAGGCCAGGCATATGGTTTTGTCATTTAAGGAATTGACCTTTATGGATAGTTCGGGTGTAGGGTTAATTATGGGCCGTTATAATACGGTAGGTGAAAAAAAGGGCAAAATAGCTATAGTAGGTTGCAATGAACATATTTTGAGAATATTGGAGTTGGCCGGTATATATACCATTGCAAGGTGTTATTCTGATTTGAAAGAGGCTTTAACAGCCTTGGAGTATGCCGAGGAGGAAGAGATTTGAAACAATTAAATACAATAAAAATTGAGATGCCATGCCTATCGGAAAACGAGGCCCTCGCCAGGAATATTGCGGCTGTATTTACCGCTAGCCTTGATCCTACGGTAGAAGAACTGACAGAGATTAAAACAGCAGTCTCGGAAGCCGTAAGCAATGTCATTCTGCACGCATACGAGCTAGAGGAAGAAGGAAGCATTTACATAGAAATGGAAACAGTTAATTTAGATAGGATCTCAATTTCTGTTTTGGACCATGGTAGGGGAATCGACGATGTGCAAATGGCAATGGAGCCACTTTATACTACAGGTGATTGTAAGGAAAGATCGGGCATGGGCTTTACGGTGATGGAAAGCTTTATGGATAAAGTGATAGTAGAATCCTATCCCGGGAAAGGGACGAAAGTGACTCTTATAAAGTCATTGGATCGCTTAAATGGCTTCTAACACTTATTCAGCAACAAAACAAAATACATACAGACTTATAGAAGAAGCCCAATCAGGCAATGAGGAAGCCCGTGAAAAATTGGTGGTAGAAAATACGGGTCTAGTTAAAAATATAGCCTTAAAGTATATAAACTCGGGCTACGAATTTGATGATCTTTTACAGATAGGGTTTATCGGCTTGCTGAAGGCAATTGATCGATTTGACACTAAATATGACGTTATGTTTTCCACATACGCGGTGCCCTTGATCTTGGGGGAGATAAAAAGGCATTTGAG
>CAZMMB010000003.1:15623-20607 GCA_964567325.1 uncultured Oscillospiraceae bacterium | reverse complement strand
GGATAGATACACTATTAATTCGTGCACTTGTAAGATTCATAAATGGCCATACCATTGTAAATATAGGCCTTTGTGAATCGTTCAGCAAGCCCTAAGGTAACAATACCATTTGTGCTTTATAGCAATTAGCTCATAGATAAATTCCATTTGACAATTTTACTTTAGTGTAGTAGCATGGGGCAGTGATACATTGCGAAAGGAAATTGTTTATGAAGCGATATGACAAGATAACCCCCGAAGGTACTAAAGATTTGCTCTTTGAAGAATGTAGGATGCGGAAGGAAATTGCTGACAGTATACATAGGGTTTTCCTGGAAAGCGGTTTTCACCAGGTAATAACACCCGGTTTTGAGTTCTACGATGTATTCTCTCCGGCGGAAATGTACTATCCACAAGAGAGTATGTTTAAATCTATAGATGATAGGGGTCGATTACTGGTAGCTAGGCCTGATTCTACAATCCCTATCGCAAGACTGGTTTGCTCCAGGCTAAAGGATTATCCTATGCCTTTGAAATTATATTACGAACAGGAGGTATTTAGAAACAATCCCGGGCTCAGGGGGCGCAGCAATGAAATGCTCCAAATGGGTGTTGAATTAATTGGAGATTCAACATTTCAATCAGATGTGGAGATTCTGGCTTTAAGTATAGAGACCCTATCATCATGCACCAAAGGGGATGTGAGAATTGAATTGGGTCATGTAGGGATTTTCAAACTCCTGATGGAAAGATTAAAAGTGGATGGTGAAAGAAAGGCAACTATACATCAATTCATTTCAACTAAAAACTATGCAGCCCTTTCGTCCAAACTGGACAAAGAATCCAAAGATCATACGACAGCTATATTGAGAGAATTGCCAAAGCTTTTTGGTAGTCATGAAGTATTTAAAAAGGCTAAAAACTTGTTTGAGGGTTATGACAAAAAGCTCATAGATATGCTGAAATACCTGGAGGCAATATTCGACGCTTTGAAAAATCGGGGTTTGGAGGAAAATATAATTATAGATTTTGCTTTAGTTAATCAGGCAGATTACTACAGTTCACTGGTATTCAAAGGTTATGTTTCAAATGCCCGTGAGGCGGTTCTTTCCGGTGGAAGATATGATAACTTGCTAAAAGATTTTGGCTGCGACTTTCCCGCTACTGGCTTTGCCGTAAATGTAGATCAGATTGCTTCCGGAATTTTAGAGCAAAACGGAAAGAAGGCGGAAGCCGGCGAAAGAGACACATTGAGAATTGCCTTAACAAAAGGCCGCCTAGAAAGGAATGCCATCAAGCTTTTTGAAAAATTAGGTTTAGATTGCGAAAACTTGAATGACAAGGGGAGAAAGCTTTTCCTGACAATCCCTAATGAAAATATTCAAGTGGTGTTTGGTAAGGCTGCAGATGTAATCACCTATGTGGAACATGGTGTGTGCGATATGGGAGTAGTGGGAATGGACACTATTATGGAGCACGAGGGAAGCTTCTACGAAGTTTTGGATCTTGGCTTCGGTAAATGTCGTTTTGCCTTGGCGGCCCCTAAAGATACAGATTTTTTCTCCGGCTATTCTATAAAGAAAGTTGCAACAAAATATCCAAAGGTAGCCAGGGAATATTTTGAAGAAAAGGGGATGGATGTTAAGATTATCAAAATTGAAGGCTCTGTGGAGCTGGCTCCACTCTTATCATTGGCAGATGGGATAGTAGACCTGGTTGAAACCGGTGGCACCCTTGAAGCAAATGGTCTTGCAGTGATTGAGTATATAAAGAAAATATCAGCTAGGCTAATTGTAAATGAGACCAGCATGAAACTTAAGAAAAAAGCAATAGACGGCTTTATAGATGGCATAAGCGGACTTGTTGCAAACGATGCCTAATATGTTTCAGGAGGGATAATATTAAGACCCGGAGATATAGGTGATTGTAAGCCTTGGTGCCTGCACAAGCTAGTGACTCTAAAAGTAGTAAATAGGCAAATAAAATGTAGTAAATGATTCCAAAGAGAGGTTAGATTGAAGGTAATTGGATAATGACATATAAAATTAATGAAAAACTAGTAGGGCTTGAACCATACATAATAGATTCAAAGGAGTATGATATTAAGTTGGATGCTAATGAAAGCTTCATTGATCCAGGCAAGGAATTAAGGGATAAGTTGCTGGATGCCTGGGCTAGTATCCCTTTGAACAGGTACCCGGATAACAGCTATTTAACCCTCAGACAGGCATTCGGAATCTATTATCAAGTCAGTGAGGACAGGGTGATAGTGGGAAATGGATCAGATGAGCTGATCTCAATAATTATGGGGAGTTTTCTTAAAAAAAATGATTCCATATTGTTGTCTTCTCCTGATTTTTCAATGTATCCCATATTCGCCTCATGGTATGAAAGAAAAAGCTTTACAATAAATAGAGACGATTTTGGACATCTCGATGTAAAGTCAGTGATAAAATCTATTGAAGACAACAGGGCTACAGCTTTTATTTTTTCCAACCCATCCAGCGCTTTTTCTACGGTTATGGAAAAGGAAAAAATCCTGGAAATCGTTGATAATACAAGTGCTCTCGTAATTGTCGATGAGGCATATATGGATTTTTCAGACCAAACAGTAATAAGGGAGGCTGAAGATAGGGATAACCTTATTGTACTGAGAACATGTTCGAAGGCCATAGCTTGTGCTGGAATTCGCCTAGGATTTGCCGTATCGTGCGAAAAAATAATAAATGTTTTAAACGCGCTAAGGCCGCCCTATAATCTCAACACTATAACTGAGGCAACGGGACGAATCATCCTTAGCGAAAAAGAATATATCAGGCAATCGATAGATAAGCTTTTAAAATACAGAGACCAACTGTACTCTGAGCTTAAAAGCATGGAAGATGGCGATATAATATCCAAGGTTTATCCTAGCGAAACAAATTATATCTGCGTGAAAACTATTTATGCAGACAAAATCTATGAAGAGTTAAAGAAAAGATCTATACTAGTGCGCAGTTTTAAAAATATGCTTCGGATTACAGTGGGAAATAGTGGGGAGAACAAGGCCTTAATCAGCGCCATAAAAAATATATTAAATGATGGAACGGATATAGTCTAAGAACAAAAAACTGATAAGTGAAGGAGCATAAATTCTATGAACAGAAAAGTTGAAATTAAAAGGGTGACAAAGGAAACGGAAATATCCCTATCAATAGACCTTGATGGGCAGGGGCTTTCCTCAATAGACAGTGGAATTGGTTTCTTTGACCACATGCTTACTGCCTTTTGCCTGCATGGAGGGTTTGATATGGAGTTGAGGTGCAAGGGAGATTTGTTGGTAGATTGTCATCACAGTGTAGAGGATGTGGGTATAGTCCTGGGGCGGGCTGTTGCCCAAGCCTTAGCTGACAAAAAGGGGATTAAAAGATACGGTAATTTCTCCCTGCCGATGGATGAGGCTTTGGCTGTTTGTAACCTGGATATCAGCAACAGACCTTATCTCGTTTTCAATGCTGATTTTAAGGGATACAAAATTGGGGATTTGAATGTACAGATGATCAGGGAGTTTTTTTATGCCTTTGCCATAAACGCCGGTATTACCCTTCACATTAATCTCATATACGGAAGTAACGACCACCACATTGCCGAAGCAATTTTCAAGGCCTTTGCCCATGCCTTAAAGCTTGGTGTGGAAAGATCTGGAATCGATAAAGTTCTATCCACGAAAGGAAGCTTATAATGATAATTTTACCTGCGATTGACATATTAAAAGGCAGTTGCGTAAGGCTCACTGAAGGGGTTTTTGACACTTCTGAAAGGGTTGCTGAAGATTATTTGGAAACCGCTCTCACTTTCAAAAAGGCTGGTGCAAAATGGATTCACATGGTGGATCTAGATGGGGCATTAAAGGGAAAAAGGGTCAACGATAAAATTTTCATTGACGTTGCCGAAAAAACTGGTTTGAAGGTTGAGCTAGGTGGCGGTATCAGGACAATGGACGATATAAGATACTATATTGATAAGGGTATTAGCAGAATTGTATTAGGATCTGTTGCTATAGACAATCCTTCTCTTGTAAAAGAAGCCCTTACAAGATATGGAAGCAAAATAGCAGTGGGCATAGATGCCAAGGATGGCAAGGTCAAGACATCGGCTTGGACTAAAGGCAGTGAGTCAGATTTCATTGAAACTGCAAAAATAATGGAGGATTTTGGAGTTGAGCTTATAATCTATACGGATATCAGCAGGGATGGAACCATGGCAGGACCCAACCTTGAACAGTTAGAGCAACTTTCTAATGCTGTTACGTGTCAAGTCATAGCCAGTGGGGGCATAAGAAATTTAGATGATATAAAGGCTTTGAAAGGGATGAACCTCTATGGTGCTATATGCGGGAAATCGATTTACCAAGGCAGCATTGATTTAGAGCAAGCTATAAATGTGGCTAGATTAAGGGAAGGATGATTGAAATGGCTGTGAAAAGAATTATTCCATGCTTGGATATAAGCGGTGGAAAGGTAGTTAAGGGAATAAACTTTATTGGTTTAAGAGAGGTGGGGGACCCGCTTGAATACGCTTTAGAATACTCTAAGCAAGGGGCAGACGAAATTGTTTTTCTTGATATTGCCGCAACAATAGATGGCAGGGATGGTATGTTAAGCCTAATTGAAAATGCAAGGAAGAAAATTTCTTTACCAATAATATTTGGAGGAGGAATAAGCAGTACAGAAGATGCAGGCCTGTATCTTCGGGCAGGGGCACAGAAAATTTCAATTAATTCGGCGGCGGTGAAAAATCCCCAGTTAATTAGGGACCTTGCTAGGGAATATGATAAAGAAAGGTTGGTGGTAGCCATCGATGGTAAAAAGACCGACAAGAATAGTAAGAATAGATACACCGTGATGATTAGCGGTGGCAGGGTGGACACCGGCCTGGATTTAGTTAAATGGGCCCGGGAAGCGGAAAAGCTAGGAGCCGGTGAAATCCTTTTAACTTCCATGAATGCCGACGGTGTTAAGATGGG
>CAZMMB010000003.1:0-15523 GCA_964567325.1 uncultured Oscillospiraceae bacterium | reverse complement strand
TAGGAGCCGGTGAAATCCTTTTAACTTCCATGAATGCCGACGGTGTTAAGATGGGTTTTGATATTGAAATGATCAATGCTGTTTGCAAAAGCGTTAGTATCCCAGTCATAGCATCGGGGGGATGCGGTACTGTAGGTCACTTTGTTAAAGTATTTAAGAACACCGCCTGTGATGCAGCATTAGCCGCATCTATATTTCACTATGGAGATTTGACTGTAAATGACGTTAAGCAGGCCTTAAGCTCTAAGGGTATCAAGGTTGATTTTCCTAATAAAGGAGTATGTGCATAACAATGGATCTTTCAGTATTTTTCCAAAAAGGGTCATTGGTTCCGGCTATAGTCCAGGATGACAAGTCAGGTGATGTTCTTATGCTGGCATATATGAATTTGCAAAGCCTGCAGCTTACTATAGAAAGCGGATACACCTGGTTTTACAGCAGGTCCAGGGGGGAACTATGGAACAAGGGCGCCACATCGGGTCATTATCAGAAGGTTATTTCCATTATTCCCGATTGCGACAATGATACGCTACTATTAAAAGTAAACCAGACAGGGCCTGCCTGTCATACCGGTAATAAAAGCTGCTTCTATAAAAAACCGATTGACTTTGATTTAAGGTAAAGCGAGGGCGAAAGATATGGACCAGACACTTAACGACCTATATAATGTTATAATTAACAGGAAGAATGAACCTGTTGAAGGCTCCTATACCTGTTATTTATTGGATCAAGGGTTAAATAAAATTCTTAAAAAATGCGGAGAAGAATGCAGCGAGGTAATAATTGCAGCCAAGGATGGTAATTCCGAAGAAATAGTTGAGGAAATTTCCGACTTACTTTACCATCTTGTAGTTCTCTTAGTGGATAGGAATATTAATCTGGAGGATGTTGGGGCTGTCCTCCATGAAAGGGCTAAAAAAATAGGTAACCTCAAGGAATTTTACAAAAGTGATCATTCCAGCTAGACAATTAGCCTGGAAATCGCATAAAAAAATAAGGCGATGCGGGCCGGTTAGCGGTAACAAACTGTGCAAAAAATCTACTTTGGTTAACTAGATATGAGGCACTAGCTACCACAATTGCAGATGATTGGAATAAAAAACATCCCCTATGGGAACATAATGTGTTTTACATGCATACATTGTCATGGGGGAATATGGCGTGAACAGGAAAAAAAACAGGTGTAAAAAAGGAGAAATAGAGCTTATAGGGCTCCTATTATTCATTATCGGCGTGGTTACAATGTGTGCATTTTTGCTTCCGTCAACAATTTGGTTAATATTGCTTGGAGGCATAATGATTCTCTGCGGCTTCAAACTATTTCTTTTGTAAATGTAAAAGCCCCCGATGTATACCGGGGGAAGTGTGTCCTGTCTAAAATTGCACTTGTGATTTACACTTAAATTGCTCTAGTAATTTTTCCGGATCTTATGCATTTAGTACATACTTTTTTCCTAAGGGTTGTACCATTTTCTAAAACCCTGATAGTTTGTATGTTAGGGTTCCATTTTCTTCTCGTATGTCTGTTAGAGTGGCTTACTTTGTTGCCGGAAGCTTGACCTTTACCACACACTTGGCATTTATTTGACATCTATTGCACCTCCCATATCGTATTTGGATTATTCTATTTCATGCCGAACATGAAAATTATAGCACATCGAACCTATATTGTAAAACATTTTTAATAAAAAGCTCATTAAAAAATTACTGTTAATGAAACATTGCATAGGCCATTTATTGTATGTGGCTGATAAATCACATTTGATGGTTCTTAGGTTGCCAATAATTTGGTCCCTATGCTACAATATCACTGAGGAGTTAATAGCTATGGCACTATACAGCAGAGAAACCGATAAGGGCAATATCAAGATACACAGGGCAGTCATAGGTAGGATTATAATTGAGGCTGTTGAAAATTTCAATGGTCGAGTTAAGATTACTAATCATAAGGGTAAAATTATACGGTTGAAAGAAAAATACGGGATACCCGATGCGACAGATTATTTTGAAATAACCATGGCCGATAATGGTTTGGATGTCAGGCTTTATATTGCTATTAGGTTTGGGATAAGTATAGGTCTTGTAACGGATAAATTAATTAAGGATATAAAAAAGGATATAGAGGACTTAACAGGGATAGAAGCTAATAGTATCGCGGTAATTGTAACCGGTTTAATTTCAAAACAAATTGTACCCAGGAATATAGAAGTAAAAAGATGAAAGCTGCTAAAGTTAAAAGCCCAATACAAAGGTAAGAAAATTTAATGCAGGGGATGAATAGTGGACATTAAGGAAAAGGTAACATCCATCAGTGGAATAGGACCCAAATATGCTAGGCTATTAGAGAAGTTGAAAATCCATACAATAGAGGATTTTCTTTTATATTATCCAAGATCATATCAGGACAGGAGCAATATAAAGAAAATTAACCAGCTGGAAGAAGATGAAACTGCTTTGATTCGTGGTCATATAAGCCTAATTATGAGAAGTGGATATGGCTATGGTAAAAAAAGAACCCTAAGATTATCCGTAACTGATGGGATTGGAAACATAGAGATTGTGTTTTTCAATGCAGTCTATCTTGAAAAAGCTTTGAGCAAGGGCAAAGAATATGAATTTTATGGCAAGGTTACAAGAGGGAGCGGTGGCCTTTTGCAAATGCTTCATCCTGATTTTAATTTAAGACAAGATGAAGAAAATAACGGCATATGGCCAATCTATCCTTTGACTAAAGGAATTGGGCAGACCAGTATGCGTAAATGGCAGAGGGAAGCCCAAGGTTATGTGAAAACTGTTGAGGATTATTTGCCCAAGGAGATTATTAACAACAATCGGCTGTGTGACCTACAATATGCATTAATGAATATTCATTTTCCCAAAGACCAGAGAAAGGCCAAGGAAGCAGCCTATAGGCTTGTGTTCGACGAACTACTTATCTTGCAATTAGCTTTGCTTTCCATGAAAAAACAAACCGAGACTATGAACTTTGGAATCAGTTTTTCATCTGAATTTAAAAGCGAGGACTTTTTGAAGGTTTTACCATTCAAACTGACAGCAGCCCAAAATCGGGTAATTTCTGAAATAGAAAAAGACATGGAAAGTTCCAAATCAATGAATCGTCTTGTTCAGGGCGATGTAGGTTCGGGGAAAACAGCTGTTGCTGCAGCTGCAGCATACAAGGCGATAAAAAGCGGTTATAAGGTGCTTATGATGGTTCCTACGGAGATTTTGGCAAGGCAACACTATGAGAACTTGGCTGGTCTCTTTAATAATTTTGATATTAAAACAGGAATACTTACCGGAAGCATGACAAAAAGACAGAGGGAATCAGTTTTGCAAGGAGATGTGAGTTTTCTTATTGGAACCCATGCCCTCATTCAACCCGGCATAGAATATGATAACATTGGATTAGTAATAACCGATGAACAGCACCGGTTCGGTGTAGGTCAACGTGGACTGCTGTCTTCAAAAGGGAAAAATCCAGATGTCCTAGTAATGACTGCTACACCTATTCCCAGGACCTTAGCTGTTATTCTTTATGGTGATTTGGACCATTCAATCATTGATGAAATGCCAGCTGGAAGAAAGGCAGTCTTAACTAAAGCTGTATCTAGCAGAAAGAGAAAAGAAGCCTATGATTTCCTTAAGGAGCAGGTAGTACAAGGACGGCAAGCCTATATCGTCACACCTCTAATCAATGATTCAGAACATATGGATGTGAAATCTTCAACCCAGGTATATGAAGAGGTGTGTAGAAGATTCCCAAATCTTAATATAAAGTTGCTTCATGGAAATATGAAACAAAATAAAAAAGATGAAATAATGGAAGAGTTTTATAATGGAAATGCGGATATTATCGTTTCAACAGTTGTAATCGAGGTGGGAATAAATGTTCCAAATGCAACGGTTATGCTCATTGAAAACGCAGAAAGATTCGGATTAGCTACCTTGCATCAGCTGAGAGGTCGGGTGGGGCGGGGACAACATCAATCCTACTGCATCATCATAACCGATTCGAAAAATGAAATTTCAATAGAAAGGGCCAAGGTTATGGAAGAAACAAACAACGGTTTCCTCATAGCTGAGAAGGACCTTAGTTTAAGAGGGCCCGGTGAATTTTTTGGTGTAAGGCAACACGGAATCCCTCAATTGCGAATCGCCGATCTACCAAAACATTTGTATATATTGGAAATAGTGCGCAAAGAAGCCGAGAAATTATTAACGACAGACCCACAACTTCAAAAAAAATCAAATTTATTATTAGAAAAAAAAGTCAGCAATTTATTCAAAAATTCGGGCAAAATAAATCTATAATTTTCAAATAGTTGGTGCCAAAAGTGACCATGACAAGAAATAATTACATCACATAGTTTTACCTCTACGGGTTAAATTAAGAGTGTACAGGAGGTGAAAAACTATGCCAAATACAAACACAAATGTAGTTGCAAGTGCGAAACCCGCATTGAAAAACATGAAGACTGAAATCGCAAACGAGTTAGGCCTGTCAAATTATGAAAATATGGACAAAGGTAACTTAACAGCGAGACAAAACGGCTATGTTGGAGGCTATATGACCAAGAAGCTAGTGGAAATGGCAGAGCAACAGTTAGCAGGAAAAACAAACGGATAAAAAAATTGTAAATGTTATAACTTAGTGATTAAAATGGGCCTGCTTTAACAGCTGGTCCATTTTAAAATGTCAAATTAATATCTTATAAAAAGTTTGCTGATTAAGTTCAACTACAGAAAATTGAATTCTTCAGTTGCTATTTTTTAAGCATATGTTAAAATTAATGGATGAAAGGGACGAAAATTTGTATATTTCAGCAGGACAATTTAAGGGTTACAAGTTAATTATGCCTAATGACAGAGGAATACGCCCTACACCTGGAAAGGTTAAAGAGGCGTTGTTTAGTATCATAGGCCACGATTTACAAGGCGATACTGTATTAGACCTTTTCTCTGGAACGGGTAATTTAGCATTGGAAGCGATTAGCAGGGGGGCTTGTAAGGCCTACCTTGTAGAAAAGTCTGCCGATGCCTGTCAGATAATAAATAAGAACATAGGACATTTGGGGGTAGGAGATAAGTGCAGGCTTATCCCTGGCGATTGGAAATATTCGATTATGAAAATTAATGAACCTGTTGACATAATCTTTTTAGACCCTCCTTACCAAGCAGGATTAATGGAAGCAAGCCTAGATGCCATAGGAGATCATAAATTATTGGCAGATGGAGGCATAATTGTTGCAGAACACGATGTTAGCCAGGTACTTCCCGATGCCGGGAAAGACTTCTCCGTTTGGAAAGCAAAAAAATATGGGAACACAGCAATTACTATTTATACAAAAAATTAAAACTGAGAGGACAAGCTTATGAAAAAAGTACTTTACGCCGGAACATTCGACCCCATAACAAATGGGCACTTAGATCTTATCACTAGGGCATCAAAGCTATGTGACAAATTAGTCATTGGAGTAATGGATAACCAAGCTAAAGAGCCTTTTTTTTCTGCTGATGAGAGGGTTAAAATGATCAATTCCTGCACCGGCAAGTTGGACAATATAGAAGTAATAAAATTTCATGGTTTGTTGGCTGAATATGTGAATTGCAATCAGATTGACGCAGTTATAAGGGGGCTCAGGGCTTCTATGGATTTCGAATTTGAAATCCAAATGGCCCAGATGAATGCCAGATTATATAATAAAGATGTAGAAACGGTTTTTCTGATGACCACGCCCCAATATTCATTCATCAGTTCAAGCATAGTAAAAGAGGTTTTTTCTTTAAATGGTGATATTACCGGTTTGGTACCCAGGGTAGTGCTAAGGGAACTCAAGAAAAAATTTAACAAATAACTGAGGGAGGTGGATGTTTCGATGAAGATTTTAGAGCTACTAGATGAGATTGAAGATATAGTTGAAACAAGTTCCGGCTTTCCGCTAACGGGAAAGATACTTGTAGATGCAGATGAACTTATGGAAATAGTAAGGGAAATCCGTATGGAACTTCCCGATGAAATACAGCAGGCCCAATGGATAAAAGGTGAAAGGCAAAGAATCTTGGATGAGGCAAAAACAGAATATGAAGCTGTATTAAAGGAGGCGCGTGTCCAAGCCGAATCGCTTATTGAAAATGACGATATCACAAGCAAGGCCAAAGCTAGGGCCGATGAAATTATGCGCTTTGCCGAGACGAATGTAAGAAATTTAAAAATCAGCACATTTGATTATATTGATAGTATCTTATATAACTTTCAAGATAAAATTGATCACTTGAATGCCGTATATTTTACAGATATGTTCAATGATCTTCAAAAAACTTTTGATGATATTAACGCTACTTTGGCTGATAATAGGAATGAAATCAAAGATATGGCTTATAAGGCACAAGTAGAAGAAGAATATTAGTAAATGCCTCTGAATATTCTTTAATATGAATAGGTCAAGAAGGTACAGCAACAAATACATACAGGCTGCAGCTATCGCTTCAATAGCGGGCATTTCTATGATTATATTTCCCGGTGTGGTGTTAAAATCTGCACAGGATGGAATTGATCTTTGGGCCAGGACCGTACTTCCCGCCCTCCTGCCTTTTTTCATTTGCACAGATTTTATGATATCTTTAGGAATACCTTCTGTAATTGGATCATATTTCAAAAAACCCTTCCAGAAGGCATTTGGCCTACCCGGTTCGTCTGGATTTGTTTATATAATTAGCATAAGCTCCGGCTACCCTATGGGGGCAAAAGCTATAGGCCACATGAGGAGGAACAATCACATCACGGATTTAGAGGGTATAAAGATGCTCTCATTTTGCTCCACTTCAGGCCCCTTGTTTATGCTAGGGGCCGTGGGGGTGGGAATGCTGAATTCCTTTGGGGCCGGCCTAGTTATAGCCCTTTCTCATTACATAGCCTCTATTACCAACGGATTTCTCTTTCACATTCTTCTAGGCAAAGGGAAAGCAAGCAATGATAAACCATTCAGGCAGGAGATAAATTTCGAAAATGAAAGCATGGCAAATATCCTTACCAAATCAATACTTTCATCCTTAAAAGCCTTAGGGATAATCTGTTGTTATATTGTTATCTTTACATATCTAACCAACCTCTTGGAAGTAACTAGGCTCTTATCCTGCTTTAGCGACCCCTTTAGCAAGGGCTTTATAAAAGGTATAATTGAAATTACAGTAGGCCTAAATGAAATGTCTATGTCAGGTCTTATTGATCTAAGGTTGAAAACAGCCCTGGCGGCCTTCCTTGTTTCATTTGGAGGCATTTCTATCATGGCTCAGTCTTTAAGCGTCCTAGGCAATCTGAAAATAAAGGTTTCAACATATCTGTTCATAAAATTTACCCATGCTTTTATGGCTGGTATACTTGCTTATATTTTAGGGCCATATATCCTTAATGTTGCAGTTGTGGATGTAGCCTTAATTGATGGCCTAAATAGGGGTTTGGACCTGGGCTTCTTCATGCAATTGCTATTTTCAACAAAGATGATTATAATGATTGTGTTAACATTCATATTAATAACTGCTTTAGAAAGCTTATCTTGCCGAAAGGACAAAGACCTTGAATAGCCTAGGTATAATAGCTGAATATAACCCTTTCCACAAGGGCCATCTCTATCACTTGGAAAAAAGCATTAGCTTGTCCAAAGCAGATTGTACAGTAGCTGTGATGAGTGGGGATTTCACTCAGAGGGGTGAACCTGCTATATTGGATAAATGGTTCAGGGCAGAGATGGCTATCAAAAATGGAATTGATCTCGTTATTGAACTGCCCTTTGTTTTTGCATGTAATAATGCCGAGTTCTTTGCCTTCGGTGCCCTGCGACTCTTAGAAGGATTGGGTTGCATCAGCCACCTCTCTTTTGGCAGCGAATCCGGTGAGATAGGTGAACTCATTGAAGTTGCGAAAGCCCTAGCTTATGAAAGCGATGAATTTAAGTCGGCAATTAAAGATTACATGAGTAAGGGCCTATCATTTCCCAAAGCCCGCCATGAAGCATTGGAGACAGTTAAGGGTAGGGATAAAGCAAGGCTCATCCGCCATCCAAACAATATTTTGGGTGTGGAGTATTTAAAACAATGGCTTCTATTGGATAGCAAGATAAGACCCCTTACGATAAAACGATTTGGTGGAGGATATCTAGATGGGGATTTTACCCAGGCTTTGGCCAGTGCAAAGGCTATAAGAAAAGGCATTGCCAAAGATTCCCAAATGCAAACAGTGGCCAAATCTTTGCCAAAGGCGAGTATGGAAGTCATGAAAGCTAAGGAGCAAATTCCTGTCACTGATTCTGAAGGACTTTACCAACTACTAGTTTATAAAATACTTTCAAGCTCAAAGGAACATTTGGCTGAAATTTTAACCGTAAGTGAAGGCCTGGAGAATAGCTTGAAAAAGGCTGTGGTTAATAGTAAGGGCTTTGAGGAACTCCTAGCCTCTGTAATTTCAAAAAGATATACAGAAAGTAGAATAAGAAGATTGATGATCCACACTGTAATGTCTTTAACAAAAGATGATTTCTTTGGAATTACACACAATCCTCGTCTCTATGCAAGGGTTTTAGCCCTTTCAAAAAATGGAGCCAGGCTCTTAAGACATATAAAAGATACTGGGTGTTCAACTATCCCTATAATTAGCAATATAAATAAAGACCTGTCAAAGGATGATCCTGTACAAAAAGTATTAAATTACGATATTATGGCTTCGGACATCTATAATTTAGTCTACCACAAAGACCTATATACCAGGTCTGACTATGTCTCTAGGCCGTATGTGGACTAGCATCTAAAAACAGTTTAAAATTCTGTTTATTTTTTGCTTTATTGGCCTATGTTTATTAAATAACAATATTCATGTAGATTTTATAAGGGATTAGGTCTATAATCAAATGGGTATAGTTGGTTGTCGTAAACCCAACAGCGTTAATAGTACAAAGAAAAAGGAGTATTACAATGAAGGTATTAGTAGTAAACTGTGGTAGTTCGTCATTAAAATATCAGGTTTTAGAGATGGATGACTCCAAATTGCTTGCCAAAGGACTTGTTGAGCGCATTGGTATTGAAGGTTCTATCATGAACCACGAGAAAATCGGGTCCTACAAATTTACCCTAGAAAGACCCATGGAAAACCATAAGATCGCTATAGGCCATGTGCTTGAGGCCTTGGTGCATAAAGATTATGGGGTTGTTTCCTCTATGGATGAAATTGGTGCTGTAGGCCACAGGGTTGTTCATGCCGGTGAAAAATATGCCTCTTCAGTTTTGATTACAGAAGATGTTATGGATGCCCTGGAAGAATGTATAGACTTGGCCCCCCTTCATAATCCACCAAACATCTTAGGAATCCGTGCCTGTCAAGAGCTGATGCCGAAAACACCTATGATAGGGGTTTTTGATACAGCATTCCATCAGACTATAAAACCTGAGATCTACCTATACGCTATACCCTATGAATACTACGAGAAATATAAAATTAGAAAATATGGCTTTCATGGGACAAGCCACAAATATGTATCTTTAAGGGCCGCCCATCTATTAGGTAAGGATATAAAGGATTTGAAGATAATAACCTGCCATCTAGGCAATGGGGCTAGCTGTGCCGCAGTAGTAAAGGGCGTATGTGTAAATACCAGCATGGGATTCACTCCTCTTGATGGACTTGTTATGGGTACCAGATCAGGTACAATTGATCCAGCGGTAATTACATTTATAGCCGAAAAGGAAGGAATTTCCGCCGACGAGGTTATAAACATACTGAACAAGAAATCCGGTATAGCCGGCGTTTCAGGTGTGAGCAATGATTTTAGAGATGTAAAAGCCGCAGAAGACCAGGGAAACAAAAGGGCTACCTTAGCCCTGAATGTCTTTGCAACCCGGGTTAAATCCTTCATCGGTTCCTATATTGCAGAGATGAATGGTGTTGACGGTATAGTCTTTACTGCCGGGGTAGGAGAAAACGATAGGGGGATGAGAAGTCTCATATGCAAGAATATGGACAGCATGGGGATAAAACTCGATGAGGAGAAAAATGCCACGGGCTGCAATGAATGCATAATCAGCAAGGATGATTCCCAGGTGAAGATCATGGTTATTCCTACAAATGAGGAACTCATGATTGCCCAGGATACGGTGGAAATCGTCAACCAGTTATAATGAAAATCAGGCAAAAATATGTTGACAAATTATTGGGGTCAATGTATAATTTGTAGCGTTCGTACACAAAGAAGGAGGTGTTAGCAATGGCAGTACCCAAGAGAAGAACTTCAAGTGCCAGGAGAGATAAAAGAAGGTCTCCTAATATGAAGAAGGCAGCTCCTGCATTATCCACTTGTTCAAAGTGTCACGAGCCAAAACTTCCCCATAGAGTATGCCCTAATTGCAACTTTTATGACGGAAAGGAAGTTGTATCTTCGGAGGCATAAACTTTCAGTTACTTACAAAAAAAACCGCCGGATACACCGGCGGTCCTTTTTATAAGGGGATTTATTAAAGCACACAATGCTAACCATATGCATATAATAATAGGACTTACGGGATAAGGATAGTTAAAAAGATTGTACAATTTACAAAGGTAGGAGGACAAAATGAACAAAATACCTAATATAGCTTTAGTTGGGGCAACGGGAGTTGTAGGCAATACAATTTTAAAAATTTTAGAAGAGCGAGACTTCCCTTTCAACAACTTTTACATCATGGCTTCGAAGAGATCTGCTGGCAAGAGCATTAATTTTAAGGGTAAAGAATACATAGTCGAAGAACTAAAAGAAAGCTCTTTTGACAAGCCCATCGATATTGCCTTTTTTTCAGCAGGGGGCTCAATAAGTGAGAGATATGCTAAAATCGCCGCTGAAAAAGGTGCTGTGGTCATTGACAACAGCAGTGCATTTAGGATGGATCCGGATGTTCCTTTGATTGTGCCGGAAGTTAATCCCCAAGACCTAGAGAAAAACAAGGGTATAATTGCTAATCCTAATTGTTCAACAACCCAGGCCATGGTTCCACTTAAACCCCTTCACGATAAATATACTATTAAGAGGATTGTTTTTTCTACCTATCAGGCCGTATCAGGTACCGGGGTTAAGGGCATAGAAGATCTAAAAGAGGGTTTGGCCGGCAAGGACCTTTTATTGGCCTACCCGCACCCGATTGCGGGCAATTGTCTTCCACACATCGATTCCTTTATGGAAAATGGCTATACAAAAGAAGAAATAAAGATGGTAAACGAAACCAGGAAAATTTTAGGGGATGAAAATATCAGAATTACCGCAACTACCGTCAGGGTACCCGTTTTTGATTCCCATAGCGAATCAATTAATTTGGAATTTGAAAAAGCTTTTGAACTTGATGATGTGAGAAAACTCTTGGAATCCTTCCCTGGATGTATCCTTATGGATGATCCTGATAAAAACATATATCCCCTGGCTAGAGACATAGCAGGAAAAGATGAGGTCTATGTAGGCAGAATACGCAGAGATTTCAGTGTAGAAAACGGACTCAACCTATGGGTTGTGGCAGACAACATAAGAAAGGGCGCGGCTACAAATGCCGTACAGATTGCCGAACTGCTTATTAAATGAAGTTAGTGAGGTGTTGTTTCCATGACATTGTTTACAGGTGCGGCCACTGCTCTTGTAACACCCTTTAAAGAAGGGAAAGTAGATTTTGATGCCTTTGGAAAACTCATCGAAATGCAGATTGAAAATAGTATCGATGGGTTGGTTATATGTGGAACTACCGGCGAGGCTTCTACATTAAACAATGATGAGCATATTGAGGTAGTTAAATATGCAGTTGAAAAAACAAATAAAAGGGTGGTTTTGATAGCCGGTGCGGGTAGCAATGATACCCGACAGGCCCTTGAGATGAGCAAGGCCTTGGAAGATGTAGGTGCCGATGCTTTACTCCTAGTAACACCCTATTATAACAAATGTACTGAAAAGGGATTGATAACACACTATACCGCCATTGCCGACAGCATCGACATACCAAGCTTGCTGTACTCGGTACCTGGCAGAACCGGTGTTAATATCAGTCCCTTTGTGGTTTCCCAACTCTGTGATCACCCAAATATTATAGGGATAAAGGAAGCCAGTGGAAATATGGCCCAAGTGGTTGAAATAGCGAAATATATTGATGAAAAGTTCGACCTTTATTCAGGCAATGATGAAATTATCGTTCCCCTTCTCTCCGTAGGCGGAAAAGGAGCTATTTCGGTGATGGCAAATGTGGTGCCCAAAGAGACTAGGGATATGGTCCATCATTACCTGGATGGTAGGATAGATTTAGCCGCCAATATGCAAGTATATTTAAAATCCCTGATAGATGCCTTGTTTTGTGAGGTCAATCCTATTCCCGTTAAGGCTGCCCTGCATATGATGGGAATGATAGAGATGGAATATAGACTTCCCCTCTGTCCCCCTTCAGAAAAGTCCTTAAAATTGATAAGAGAGCAGATGACAGCCGCCGGTTTGTTATAAGAAGGGAGGTTAGGGATGGATATTGCAATTCATGGCTGTGCAGGTCGAATGGGGCGCGTTTTAGCTGAGGCCATAAAGGAAGAAAAGGACCATAAGATAGCTTTCGGTGTAGATACTCAAAAACATGATTTTTTTTCCTTTCCCGTATATAGCGACTTTAAAGAGGTTAAGGAAAAGGCTGACGTAGTCATTGATTTTTCCCACTATTCCGCAATAAAAAATTTGCTAGGATGGTGCATACTTCATAATAAACCCCTAGTTATATCTACGACGAATCTGGGCACGGAGGAATATAGAATTATCCAGGAGGCGGGAAAGCAAATAGCTGTTTTCCAATCACCCAACATGTCTATAGGTATTAATGCCCTCTGCAAGGGTCTGCCTATCATATCAGGAGCTTTAGATGACAGCTTTGATGGGGGTATTTTTGAAATTCATCACAAGAATAAAAAAGATGCCCCCAGCGGTACAGCATATTTGTTGAAAGATGCTTTGTCCAGTAAATGCACTGCTATTACCGCTTTACGGATAGGCGAAGTTCCAGGCGAGCACAAGGTGATTTTTGCCGGAGACCATGAAATTTTAGAACTTACCCATAGGGCTTACTCCCCTAAAATATTCGCTCTAGGAGCCATAAAAGCTGCCACTTTTATAATTAACAAAAGACCGGGCTTATACACCATGGATAATATGTAAATACTTTTATAGAAAAAAATAAATTTGCGATGGTATGTGGATTAGCTATCAGTTTTTCACATACACTCGCATTTTTATAATTCATAATCCCTGGAAAGTCTTTGCAAAACCCCTGTTACTTGGTCCCAATCAATGGTATAATTTATTTTTGCAGGGAATAAGAATCTAAGTGTTATATGACTTTATGTAGTATCATGAAAAGAAAAATCCCCCATGTTATCCCATGTTGTGGATGTAGAAAGAGAGGAAGAGGGCTTGTCTTTATTTGAAGGAGTTATTTTAGGAATAATCCAGGGGCTGACAGAGTTCTTACCTGTGAGCAGTTCTGGTCATTTGGCAATTGCCCAGCATGTTTTTGGAATAGAAGGCGAAAGGGTTTTACTCTTTGCTGTTCTGCTCCATCTTGGAACCCTAATTTCCCTGATTGCAGTCTATTACAAAATTCTCTGGACCCTTATAATTGAGCTCTTTGCAACCATAAAAGATTTATTGACGGGTAAGGGACTGCAACTGAAGAACAATGAAATCAGAAAACTTGGTGTAATGATTGTTCTGGCCTCCATCCCAACGGCTTTAATAGGAATGTTTTTTGCAGAGACTTTTGAAGGATTATATAATTCTATTACAGCAATAGGAATTTCCCTCATTATTACAGGATCTTTTCTTTGGATAATTGAAAAAATGAATCAAAAAGGTAAGGATATCAGGGAAATGAAGGCCAGGGATGCATTTTTAGTTGGACTATGCCAGGGAATTGCAATAATTCCGGGGATCTCACGTTCGGGAGCAACCATAGTTGGTAGCCTCTTTTCCGGCCTAAGACGTAAAACAGCAGTAGATTTTGCTTTTTTGATTTCAGTGCCTGCCATTTTAGGGGCTGCCTTGCTTGAAGTGCCAGCTGCAATGGCGGAAGGCCTGCCAGCAGATATTGCAATACCTGTTATTACTGGTCTTCTTGTAGCGGCAATTTCAGGTTATATTGCAATTAAAAGCATGATTAAAATAGTATCAAATAAAAAGTTGCATATTTTTTCATATTATACGTGGACAGTAGGTGGCTTAACACTCGCCTATGTCTTTTTAACTTAATTGAGTAGGGATGTAAACCATGGTAGATAAAAAAAGGGGGAGACCAAAGGGTTCCCGCAATAAAGACAAAAATGTAGATAGACAGACCAAGGAAGGTAAGGTCCGATTAAGGGATGAAATTTGGGCTATTATAATCATGGCCCTAGGTATATTTCTTATTATTTCCCTGCAGACTGATGCAACGGGTGGGCTAGGACATGTGATTTCCAATCTTTTCAAGGGTCTTTTTGCTATTGTTACCTTTGCCTTACCCTACTGCCTAGTGCTTTATGGTCTTCTGGTCTTGTTTAAAAAAACTGCACATATTGACTGGAAAGCCCTCCTGCTTTTGCTTACAATATTCCTCATGGCTGCGGTAATAAATTCGGCTAGATTTCTGGACGATCAAGGACTTGCTTTGTCTTTTGCTTTTATTAAAAGCTCCTTCTTTAATGGTATAAAGCTAGAGGGGGGTGGGGCATTTGGTATGCTTATCGGATTAGTCCTGAAAAAAGCTGTTGGCATACCGGGTTTGTACATATTCGCCAGCGTTGCAATCCTTGTTTCGTTAATGGTCCTCATTAATAATCCTATTTCTTATTATATGCAAAAAGTAAAACTTGCAGTAAATACAAGGGATAAAGAAGAGATAGAGAAATCTACCGCTAACGAGGACAGGGGGGAGGCTGCTAAGGTATCCGGCTTAAAATCTGTGAACGCCATAAGCCCCCGACAGATGAAGATTATAGATTACATGAAGGATGAGGCCCTTTTCGAAGGGAGTGAAAAAAGCCAAGGGAAGGGTTTAGAAAAACCCTCAAGGGTGGAAGCTGGCAAGGGATTAGAAGAGGAGAAGAAGAGTAAGCCTGCGGACAAGCAGGTCATAGAGGATTTGGAAATAGAAATTGATAAGGCTCCAATCAACTACACCATGCCTACCGAGGATCTTTTAACTAAAGCTAGGGCAAGCCATTCGGGCAAGGAAAATATAGATTTAAAGGAAAAGGCTGTTAAACTTGAAGAAACATTAAAGAATTTTGGTGTTAATGCTAAGATAATTCAAGTCACAAAAGGCCCGGCTATCACCCGGTATGAAATACAGCCTGATGTAGGGGTAAAGGTCAGCAGCATTGTGCGCCTAGCTGACGATATAGCCCTCAACCTTGAAGCCAAAAGCATCAGGATGGAGGCACCAATCCCCGGTAAGGCTGCAGTGGGGATTGAGGTGGAAAATGAGAGGATTAACCTTGTAACAATTCGTGAGTTGA
>CAZMMB010000002.1:7073-23946 GCA_964567325.1 uncultured Oscillospiraceae bacterium | reverse complement strand
GAAACCTGTGATTACGACCACTATGCTAATAACATCCTTACTTTGATAGGAGTTTCCTTTCTTTCTTTCATCCCGCCGCTTTTTAGGAGTTGCCTTTTCTGTCTTATTTGTTTCTGCCATCCTATTCACCTACCCCCTAAGACCAGCAGTCCCGCCTGTATGTTGTCCAGCATTATATTGTTCAACTTGTCTAAATGCCTGACTAAGACCGGGATAATTGCAAGTATTACTATAACTCCCACCCCAAGTTTAACTTGAAGGTTTACTACAAAAACATTTATATTGGGCACTACCCTCATCAATATCCCTACCGCCACCTCTACAATAAACTGGGTAACTATAATAGGCAGGGCCAGTTGCACAGCATAGGCTAGAACATGGCTAAACAGGTCTAGCATATGGATACCTATCCTGGTGCTAATGGACTCAAAACCAATAGGGACTAAATCAAAAGATTTTACCCCTATGCCCATAAGTCTTACATGGCTGTTGCTAATAAAAAACAACAAGGTGTACATAGTGGTTACAATATTGCCTATTATTGAAATCTGTGAGTTGCTTGCCGGGTCGTACAAGGAGGCCATACCCAGGCCTATCTGTAGGTCCACCACTCCTCCACCTATATGAAAAATCGCCAAGAATAACTGGAGGATAAAGCCCATTACAAAACCTACAGCCAACTCTTTCAAAAGAGCAAGAATTATTTCAAAGCTTCCATATTGGACTACAGATACATGGAGTAAATTTGGGGCGGCACAAAGGGCTATTCCCATTGATAGGCCCACTTTTACAATAGCCGGTATATTTCTTCTCCCAAAAATAGGGTTGAAGAAAACCACTCCTGCCATTCTGCAGCTGACCAGCAAATATATCATGTAATCGTTAATACTCACTTCCATCGTAACCGGACCCCTCTATCCTTCAATGACTATATCACTGTGGCAATAAAATCAAATGTGCGATGGACGAAATCCACCATCTGCTGGAGCATATAGCCCCCCATTATAATCAGGACTAATCCTATCACGACCAACTTAGGAACAAAGGTCATGGTCTGTTCATTGATTGATGTTGCTGCCTGTATAATTGAAATGAACAAGCCAACCAGTATGCTTACAATCAGTATGGGGCCACCAACCTTTAGCCCTGTTATAACAGCATCTCTAAATATCTCCATAAGTTGAATAGTATTCAAAAGCCCTACCTCCCTATATCTCAGTTATAGGTTGTTACAAGTGTTTTTACCAGCAAGCCCCACCCATCCACAACTACAAAGAGCATTATTTTAAAAGGCAGGGAAATCATAACCGGTGGCAGCATGATTATCCCCATGGACATTAGGGTACTGGCGACAATCATATCGATTATCAAAAAGGGTATAAAGAGTAGAAAACCTATTATAAAGGCCCTTTTTAATTCACTGGTAATAAATGCCGGCACTACTATGCTCATGGGCAAGTCTTCAGGGTCTGCATTCTGGATTTCAGGCTGGTTAGACAGCCCCTTATATAATTCGGCTTCCGCCCGGGTGGTCTGCTTGAGCATAAATTCCTTTAAAGGAACAGATGCCCTTTCTATGAATTCTTGAGTCTCTATCTGGCCATCATTATATGGTTTGAAAGCAGTGTCATTTATCTGGCCAATAACAGGTGCCATGATAAAAAAGCTAACAAATAGGGCCAGTCCAATCAAGACCTGGTTAGGCGGTGTCTGTTGAAGGCCCAGGGCATTGCGCATAAAAGAAAATACTATTACAATGCGGGCAAAACAGGTCATCATCAAGAGCATAAAGGGAGCAATGCTGATCAAGGTCAGAAGGATTATTATCTTTACAAGGTCGGATCCTTCCCCGTTTATCATAATATCAATCATTTTTCTTCCCTTTGCTAAAATAATCGGACAGGTATTCTTTAAATCTGCCCCCCGAAGATCCATCCATTTCCCTGCTAACTATAGGTTCCTCCAATTCCTTCATTAAAGACATGCCCTGTTCGCCTGAACCGACAAGGTATTGGGTTCCCCCAACATCAATAATCATAATGGTGGAATTTTTACCTACCAGGATTCGATCGACAACCTTGATGTGGCCTCCTCCTGATGAAGGTCCCATTTTTCTGACATACCATTTCCCTGCAAAATATGTAAAAATAATTACGCATATTATTCCTAAAAAAGCAAGAATCATGGATAAAATATCTTCATACACTTTTACATTCCCTCCTGCTAAGCCAGAGCATTCCTTATAGTTTGGACCAACCTATCGGGTTTAAAGGGCTTAACGATAAAATCTAGGGCACCTAATTTTATGGCCTCCACCACCATGCCTTCCTGACCCATGGCAGAACACATGACAACCTTGGCATTGGAATCCATTTGCTTGATAGCACTCAAGGCCTGTATCCCGTCCATAACAGGCATAGTAATATCCATAATCACTATTGCCGGTTTCTCCTCTTCATATTTGACCAGGGCCTGTTCTCCATCGCCGGCCTCAACAAATTCCGTATATCCGGCCTTTTTAAGGTTGTCCTTAATCATCATCCTCATAAATGCTGCATCATCTACAATCATTATTTTTACCATTCCGTGACCCCCCTGCTTATTTTGAATTACTTAGCATTGGCAAGACTATCTCTCGCCTTCATAATTTCCGTTATTCTAACGCTGTAGTTGTCATCAACCACCACAACATCTCCCCTAGCGATTAGCCTACCATTAGCCATTATATCTACCTGGTCCCCCGCCTGCCGGTCCAGTTCGATAATATTTCCAGGCGAAAACTCTACAATGTCTTTTATTTTTCTCCTGGTCTTGCCCAGCTCTACTGTTATCTGCAATGGAACTGACATAACCAAATCCAAGTTTTTTTCTTTTAGATCCGCCCCATTTGCTTTTTCCTTATCCAATTGTGGATAGGTAAAAGGCACTGCCTGTATTATTTGTGAGTCCGCCTCCTTTACAGCTTTGCTAACTGAAGGCTCTAGATTGCTTAATTCATCCTCCCCTGTAACCATGCTATTCCCGAAGTTTTTATCATCTTCTATTGGATTTTCGCCTAGGGACATACTTATGATTTCCTTAGCCAACTTAGGTTCCATAAGACTTACAAATTCACTCTTTACCAGGTCTTCGATATTGATATCAAATGCAATAGACACCACGTCCGGGCCAGCAAGGGTAAGTTTCTTTCTTACCTCATCCTTGTCAGATACCTCCATGATTTCCGGGGGAGATATGTTTACTTTAACTCCTAAAAAAGTAGCCAGGGCGCTAGCCGCAGAACCCATCATCTGGTTCATTATTTCGCAAATGGCGCTCTTGCTTATTTCATCAAATTCAGTTATTTCTTCTATACCTATACCTAGAAGATGGGAGAGGATTTTTTTGAAATCCTCCTCCTTTAAAAGGAGCATGTTTAGGCCACCAACCCCTTCTATGTACTTAATCACTACACCTAAGACCGGCTCCAGGTGGGAAAACTCAAATTCCTCAGATTTTGACATTTTCAACCGTGGCGCCGTTATACTGACTTTTTTATCCAGTATTGTGGACATGGCCGTGGCGGCTGATCCCATGCTTATATTCATGACTTCGCCGATTATGTCTTCTTCCATTTGTGTTAAATTAATCTTGTCATTAGTAATATTTTTCATACGGGGTCACCCTCCTCTATTGCTTTAGTTCCCTTATAATACCGGCCTTTTTTTTGTTGTGTATTCCTATATCCCCTTTGAACCAGACCGTATCCTCAACAACTAAATCAATCATGGTTCCCACAGGTTTTTTAAGAACGATAATATCTCCTACTGACAAATCCATCAGTTCTTTCAAAAGAATTTCGGTTGAGCCTAGCACGCCTGTTATCTCCAAATCAGATTTGCTTACTTCTTTTATTATTTCATCCCTTCTTTGGGATGCTAAATGCTGGTCGCTCTTTCTAATTTTCTTGTTTTCCTGGGCCTTTCTATTTAAAAGCATTTCAACAGTCTCCGCTGGAATACATATGTTTAGTTTGCCTTGAGTTTCATTTATCATAAAATTCATCACTATGATCACAACATTTTCGTCTGCGCTTATCCCCTGGAGGATTCTAGAGTTTGTCTCCATTTTTATCAGCCTGGGCGACATGTCTACCTGGTCAAACCAAACATTTTTCATAAGGTTAACCATCCCCTTCATGATATGGTCAAGCAGGCTCATTTCTATATCGGAATACTCCCTGTCCTTAGCTAGGGGTGCCCCCGTCCCACCCAAAAGCCTGTCGATTATACAAAAGCCTACTTCCTTTGATAAATCCATTAAAATAAGGGCTTCGTCGTCTTCTGAGTCTTTAACCGTTAAATCGATAAGTCCCATCAGGACAGAATCAGGGAGGGCGTTATTGAATTCATAATACTGTTCTTCCTCTATTTCGATTATTTCCACAAAACAATATGTCTGCAAGGCTCCTGTAGCGTAAGATGAAAGGATTCGGGCATAGTATTCATAAATACTGAATAAAAACCTCAGTTGCTCCCTAGTAAAGCGCTTTGGACTCCTAAAATCATATTCCTTGATTTTTTTACCCACTTCAGAATCCGCCATCTTTCCTTCTGCTGCGTTACTGGCCAGGCTGTTCAAAATCATGTCTATCTGGTTTTGCGATAAGATTTCCGACATTTTCCCCTCCCTAATTACCTATGCCATATATTTTATCTAACTCATCCTGCAAAGGATCCTCTTTGCCAACAAGTATTTCTACCCGCCTGTTCTTTGCCCGGTTTTCTTCCGAATCATTGGGGGCAATAGGCCGGTGTAAACCGTAGCCTACAGCAAAAAGCTTTGCCGGTTCTCTAATAAAACCAGATTCCAGGTATTTCAGCACCACATTGGCCCTTTCCGTAGAAAGGTCCCTATTGTTGACCGTATCATTTCCTGGACTTGCCTCAGCTGTATGGCCATCAATCCGTATAAATCTAGCTATTTTTTCGGCATGGGCCAAGGCTGTCCCCACATCGCTAAGAATAAGCTTGCCGCCGGTTTTTAAACGAGATTTGTTCGGTTCAAAAAACAAATTGGACATAAATCTTACATATACGATATTTTCATTCCTTTCAACCTGGACCGACGCCTCCAAATCATTATCCTTTACATATTTCTTTAAATACTTATAGAGTTCGTCCAAATCCTCAATCTCATCAAGCTTGATATCCTCCAAATCTTCCATATCCATATTTAACCCATCGGGCGCATCGGGCAATCCTTCAATATCATTTGATTCTTTCATCAGCTGTTCAATAGTCACCGGGTCTGATGTGAATGCCCTGACGAGAAGTTTATACTTTTCTTTATCCATTGATGACATAGAAAATAGCAGTATAAAGAAGACCAACACCAGGGTTATCATATCAGCATATGTGTTTAGCCAAGCATCTACATTTACTGGTTTTCTCTTACGTTTTTTCGCCATCTTATCAGCTCTTCCCTACCTGTCTTTTCTCCGTCTTCCCGGTTTTTTTGCCTTTTTTTCTGCCTCGTCCTTCTTATCTATCCTTTTTTTCTCTAGGAAATTCATCAATTTTTCCTGGATATATTTTGGGTTCTCCCCTTCTTTAATTGATATAACCCCTTCAACAATCATCTCTTTATATAACATTTCTTTTTCCTGGGCAATTTCCAGTTTGTTTGACATTGGTATAAAAAATGCATTGGCCAAAAGGGCCCCATAAAAAGTTGTTATTAATGCCACAGACATGTTTAAACCAAGGGCCTCAGGCCCATCATTTAAATTCATAGCCTTGAGCATGTTAACCAGACCTATCAGGGTACCAATCATGCCGAAAGCGGGACCGAAGGCAGCTCCCCTTTCATAAATATTCCTCTCAGAATCATTGCGGTCCCTGATAAAGTCCAATTTCTGTTCAAACCAAATTCTGAGTTTGTCAGGCTCAATAGCATCTACTATAAGCAGTACACTTTCCTTTAAAAACTCATCCTCAAAGGCCATAGCCTTATCTTCCAGTGCCAGCAGGCCTTTCTTTCTGGCCTCCTTTGATAGGTCTGTGATTATATCTATGTATTCATAAGGGTCTTTTTTATCCTTACTGATTACCTGTTTAATATGGTTGGGAATTCGTCTAAAGGATTCAAAGGGAAAAGAAGCCAACAGTGCAAATAAGGTCCCACCTATAGTTATGAATACACTTGGAAAGTCTAAAAAATTTCTTAATAGCGTGAAGTCAATGGTCCCATCCACAAAAGAAATCCCGAACACCATAGCGCCCACAACTGCTATATATCCAATTATCGTACTTATTTCAACCATCCTATACTCCTATAGTCTTCCGACCCTGCAGGGTTTCTTATCTATACAAGCCATAAATTTCTCTTTTGTATTTTATAATCTTTGATACAACCTCCGAAGCGCTTTCGGCTACTACAAAGTGCTTGCCATTGGAAAGTCTTATTATAGTATCTGGCCTTTCCTCTATGGTTTCAATTAAATCGCTATTTAGCATATACCTTTCATCGCCAGTCTTATTTAATTTAGTCAGAGTTATCATGGTAATTCCCTCCTCCCTTTTGTTACCGATTCTATGCCCGGCCTGCTATGGGCAGGCCAGGCACAGGTATGTCAGCTATCTCTTCATATTGACTAGCTCTGAGAGCATTTCATCGGATACGGTTATCATCCTTGTGTTAGCCTGAAATCCCCTTTGAGCTATGATCATCTCTGTAAATTCCCTTGATAAATCCACATTGGACATCTCCACGGCACCTGACCTAAGCGTACCTGTACCGCTATTACCTGGAATTGTTCCCACAGGTTTGCCCGAGTTTACTGTTTCAACAAAATACCCCTCACCTGTCTGGGAAAGCCCATCGCTGTTGAGAAAGCTCACGGTTGCAATATTAGCAATTATTGTGGGTTCCCCCGATCCTGGACCAACATTTCCAACCAGGGTTTTATTCAGTTCATTATTTGCTATGGAACCGAATCTTGCAGGATCTATTGTAAAGGTCATGTCACCCAACTTTATCTTTGAATTATCTGCCGCCCCCGCCTCCCATCTTGCATTTAAAATCACTTCTGCACCAGATTTGTCGTAAGTTACCCCACTGATTGTCACAGTAGATGCAAGGGCATGGCCTATGGTGATAGGGGCTTGGTCAGGAGCCACCACTATATCCGTCTCTTCGTCCGTTCCCACCGAAATAGTAACATGGCTGTCTGGATTCTCTGGATCTATTTCAAATGTAACTTTTTCTGTGAGAGGGTCTAAGATCCCTGTTACTGTATTATCGGCATCACTGCCTATTTTCTTATAGGTCAAGGTATAAATATCCCCTACTGAATCGTAGCTTAACTTCAAGGCCCCATTTATATTTGCATTAGGACCAATTTCCACAGCCGATCCAGCCACCCCCTTGCCCCCTTCATAGCTTGCAGGCAAAAAACTTACCCCGTCGCCTCTTACTGCTGTCAAGGTCAGCCCTCCTCTATAAAGGGAATTTGGAGAAATCTCTGTATTTACTAGCCATGGCGTGTTTGCGGCTGGAACAAGGACGGGGTCACCTTCCTTAATAGCTGTTATTTCGCCATTGCTTCCTATGGCTATACCTGTGTATTTGCTCAAATCCTCCGGCGCAACATGTATAGGAACCAGCTCCTGCACACCTACATTGCCATCAGCTCCTAGCTTGGGCTTCTTTGTAGCCGAATCTAAAGGAATACCCAATACCATATTGCCGGAGCTGTCGACCAGGTTGCCAGCCACATCGAAGCTTAAAATCCCCACCCGCGAATATTTAATTATGCCATTATTGTCCTTAACTGGAAGATAGCCATCTCCGTTTATGTATATATCTAAAGGCCTGTCCGTTGTGGCGCTACCTGCCCTAGTATTGATTACATCTATTGATTTAACCTTTGCCCCATAACCCAACTGGGCCGGGTTCATCCCACCCGCATCCCTTGTGGGGCCTGAGGCCCCATTTATTGTCTGATAGAATACATCTGAAAAAGTAACCCTGCTGGATTTGAAGCCATAGGTGTTTACATTGGCAATATTATTGCCGATGACATCCATCTTGGTCTGGTGAGCTGCAAGTCCGGAGACTGCAGAATACATTGATCCTAACATTTTATTTCCTTTCTGTGCCTTTTGGACCCATCTGTCATTCAGGGTCCCAAGCCTCCTATAAGGTCCGGCTAGATAAATATGGCACCGTCTATATTTGTGAAGATGTTTTCTCTCATTTCATTTTTATCCATTACTGTAACTACTGTTTTATTCTTGGAGTTGACTATAAAAGCTGAATCATTCATTATTATCAGGGCATCTTTTATACCCTTTTCCTCTGCCTTGCTGCAGGCATCCCCTAGCTTGTCCATCCCCTTTTGGTCAACCACTATTTTCCTTTCTTCCTTTCTCAGACTGGCATGTTTTGAGAATAATACTTTTTGGTCTAATATCTCACGAAAGGCGGAGTCGGGATTCTGGCTAGCCCTTCTCCATGTCTGTTCTGAGGACTTTATGTTCTCCGCCTGCCTTATGATGGCATCCTGGAGATTATAATTATTAATTTTGTTAACCATCCCTATCTTCCTTTTTACTAACATCCTGCTGGGGAATTATTATGTTAGGCTCCTTAACCTCCATTATGCTAGTCAGATCGTATTTCTCATCTTCTATTATTATTTGCGGACAACCGTTATAGAAGATAACGCTATCCACTATACCCTTATGGGTCTTTAGCATACCTTCCGATCCTATACGGGCTACAGAGACCTCCTTACCTATGAGACTGATGCTATAGGATGTTGCTGAGGCACGGCTTAGGTCGTCAACTGCCTGCAACATAGAAAACTGAGCCATTTGACTTATAAACTGGGTGTCATCTACAGTGTTGAACATATCCTGATTTGAAAGTTGGGCAACTAAAAGCTTAAAAAAGTCATCCATGGCTAAACTCTTCCCCTTAGCTGGATCTCCACCTATTCCTCCCATTTGCTGATAGGGTAAAATTCCATCGACTGCCATCCTCTTCCTCCTTTCTAGATGATATAATCCATCCTTGTCAAAGCAATTCTGTTAACTTCCCCGTACCCTGCCAGGTCCAAAAGGCCTGCCTCCACACCCCCATTCCGCTGGTTGAAGGGCATAGTATTGTGGGTAGGGCCTCCCCATTGTTGCCCTAATTGGTCCTCCCGTTTCCCCGATGTGAAATCCATCCCTGCATTTGTTGGGTATCCCTGCCCGTCGTCGCCGGCATATGGAGCATCCAGCAAACTGTTGATTTGGACTCTTTCTACCAGAACATTTTCCAGTCCCATGCCCATAATCAGCTTGTCCACCTGGCCCACTAAAAGTTCCTGGGTTTTTGGATTGGCTGCAAGAATATCTATCACCAGGCTTCCCCCACTAAATTTTAGCTTCACATCAATTTCGCCCAGGTGCTTTGGTTCAAGCTGCATTCTGAACTCCATGGGCCCCTTCTTTTCCAAGCTGAACTGGATTTCTCTGGATATCTGATTATAGGGGTCTACATTCTCGGCCCTTTCAGTCAGGCCTTGTTCCACAGTAATTGGACCCATAACTACTGGTGACAATCCTTCCAGCTCAAGACCACTTATCTGATCTACTTCCATAGCCTTGTTGGGAATTGATCCACTGGACTTGGCCACGTGGGGAACTGGTTCACTGGAAGCAACTAGCTGGGGGATGGCTTGGGCTGTATCAGGATGTAATTCACTGGAAACTAGCCCATGGGAGATTGGTTCACTGGGCCCGTCCAAATCGGGATTTAATTCCCTGGAAGCAGTCACATCTAAGACAGGTTCACAAGGTAAAGCCTCTGATTCATGGAATGAGACTACTTGGGAATTTGACTCATAGGGATTATGCATATAGGGTCCTATCCTATCGAAAATCAGGTCATGGTCGTCTGGTCTGTCTGGCTTGTAGGAATCAACCGGCTCATCCTCCTCCTCCCCCTCTTGGCTTCCTACCATTAGAAGTGTTTGATCCGGCAAAGTAGAAAGCCCCATGGCCTCAACCACTTCTTCCACTGCACTTTCAAAGATAATTTGAAAGGGATAATCCCCATTGGGGAAAATCTCCTCCCCCTTCCCTGTAGGAAAAACACCCTCCAATCCGACATAGGGCACATTAAAAGAACTTATTTCATTGGTCATTTTTTCACCTCCTTTCCATAGAAGTCATCTTATTTACAAGCCTACTTCTTGATACAAACTCATCGATGAAAATCTCAGTTTTTTTCAAGGCCTCTTTTTGGTGCTCAATAAACCTTGATTCCTTAATAGTTTCTAAAGATTTTGTTTCTATCTTTAAATCTTTGACTATCTCCATCTGGTCATCAATTTCTTGCTGGATTTTTTCAATCTCATCTGCACATAGGCGAATTTTCTCATCGATTTCCTTAACATACAGGGCATAGATCCTGCATTCTGCTGGCAAGGCCTTGATGGCAATCTTATTTTGAAACTCCTCTATATTTTTTTGGCTTTCATTTTTAAGGAGATTCATTTTCTCCTTGGCTTTTGAAAGCATTTGATTAAGGATTGCCAAGTTCATAATTTCACTATCAAGAACCTGTCCTTTATACGAAAGTAGTTTTTCCATGTGAAATTGAAATTTTTTCATGACACCGCAGCCTTCATCTTTTTAATACTCTCACTAAATACTAGCTTCTCATCAACTTTCTGTTGCAAAAATTCATTGATTCCACCCATTTTTTCTATGGCTTCATCTAGGACCTGGTTACTACCCTTCTTATATGCCCCTATGTTTATTAAGTCGCTATTTGCTGAATAGAGGGACATTAGATTTCTAATCCTACCAGCTGTTTCAATCTGGTCTTCCTGGCATATATCGTTCATCAATCTACTGACGCTAGCCAGGACATCAATGGCAGGATAATGGTTCTGCATTGCAATTTTCCGAGATAAAACTATATGGCCATCTATAATTCCACGCACCGTATCGGAAATAGGTTCGTTTACATCGTCTCCTTCGACTAAAACCGTATATATGCCCGTTATAGATCCTTGCTCAAAATTTCCTGTCCTCTCCAATAGTTTGGGAAGTGCGGAATAAATGGAGGGGGTGTAACCCCTAGCAACGGGAGGCTCACCTGTTGCCAGTCCTATCTCCCTTTGGGCCATTGCAAATCTTGTCAGTGAATCCATCATTAACAAGACATCTTTCCCCTGGTCCTTGAAGTATTCCGCAATGGTTGTAGCAACCAGGGCACATTTCATACGCTGCATGGGTGGCTGGTCGGATGTGGCTACCACCAAGACAGACCTGGATAAACCTTCATCGTCCAAATCCTTTTCTAGAAATTCTCTAACTTCTCGGCCTCTCTCTCCCACCAGGGCTATAACATTCACCTGGGCCTTTACATTGCGGGCTATCATCCCCATCAGGGTGCTTTTGCCTACCCCGCTGCCAGAGAAAATACCCATCCTTTGACCCTTTCCTATGGTTAATAGCCCATCTATAGCCTTTACACCAAACTCCAGCACCTCATCAATTCTAGGCCTATCCAAGGGGTTGGCGCTAGTGCTTTCCACCTCATACCACTGGCAGTCTTCGATTGGCCCCTTGCCATCTATAGGTTCGCCCGTCGCATTTATAACCCTACCAATGAGCTGGTCTGATAGGCCGATTTTTAATAATGTTCCGGTGCTTTCTACCAGGGCCCCTGCGCCAATCCCCTCCGGCTCTTCGTAGGGCATGAGTAGGGCCTTATTCCCTCTAAAACCCACTACCTCGGCTCGAATCCTATTATCAAAACCCTCATTGTAGATATTGCATAAGTCTCCAACTTTGCATTCGGGGCCAATGGATTCAATCATCATCCCCACTACCTTGTCTATTTTTCCGTAATGGCGGTAGGTATCAGTATGTTTTATAGTTTGGCGCAGGCTGTTTAAATCCATTTCATATCTTCCTTTGTTGTGATTTTATGCTTTCATGCAATTGCTTCAATTGAACCGGGATGCTTGCATCAACCATACCGTTTTCAGTTTCCACCATAATAATGTCATCGTGTTGAATTAGGCTTACTTTGACATTTCCGGCTTCCTTTCTGAGTTTTTGGACCAGGCCCTTATCCATTCTTAAATCCAGGGTTTTGCTATATTCTGAAAGGTATATCCTCACTCCCCCCCTCATTTTCGCTAATCAGATCATCTAACATGTTGGCTAGGGCATTTTCATCCAACTTCATATGTTGTCTCATGATTTTTTTAGCTAGTTCAAACGAAAGGTCTAAAATATCTTCTTTTTGACTGGCAATAGCCCTTGCTTTCTCCTCATTGATTGCAGCAATCAAGTCTGCTATTTCCCCTAAGCTCCTTTCAGCAGCAATTCTAGCTTTATCTTCACCATCTGTAAGCCCTTTGGTATAGCCTTCCTGATAACCGCCTTGCTCCGCCTTTATCCGGATGTTAGCGGCCTCTTTTTTAGCATCTTCAATTATGTCCTCAGCCCTCTTCTTGGCCTCATCATAGATATGCCGTGATTTTCTCAGTGCTTGTTCCAGCATAGCTTCATTGGTTTTATCCAACTCGCCATGAGGTCTATCCTTTTTTTTAATCCAATCATTAGCCTGCTTCTGGCTATCAGCATAAACATGGAATGATCCCGATTTTACGATACTAGACAATGATATCATCCTTTCCACCCTTGGTTATTACTATCTCACCCTCTTCTTCCAGCCTCCTAATAATGGCTACAATCTTCTGTTGGGCATCTTCTACATCCCTCACTCTTATATTGTGTAAATATTCTATTTCGCTTTCGATTGTCTCCCTCATCCGCTGTGACATGTTTTCAAAAATAATTGCTGTAACGTCCTTGTTGGACCCTTTAAGGGCAACTGCCATATCCTTGGTATCAACTTCTCGCAGGAATATTTGTATTGACATTGAATCTAGGGTGATAATGTCTTCGAATATAAACATCCGCTTTCTTATTTCCTCCGTAAGGCGGGCATCCTTTTTTCCTAATTCATCAAAGATGAATTTTTCTGTCCCCCTATCCATCTTGTTCATAATTTCGGCAATATAATTAATTCCTCCAACTTCTAGTAGGTCTACTGAAAGAACAGACTCAAATTTCTTCTCGAGAATCGCTTCTACCTGCCGAATAATATCAGGGGAAGTCCTATCCATTTTTGCAATTCGCTCAACCACCTCCAAGCGCACATCTTCAGGAAGTTCCGTTATTATTGATGAGGCCTGGTCTGCCCTGGCATAAGAAAGAATCAGGGCTATGGTCTGGGGATGTTCGTTTACAATCATATTCATCAAGTTCTTATAATCTGCCTTTCGAACAAATCCAAAGGCCTTGGTCCTCAAAGACTTTGTTACCCTTTCAAGCAAGGCTGTCCCCTGTTGAACCCCAAAGGCCTTTTCCAAAACATTTTTAGCGTAGGTTATGCCCCCTTCTAGATAGACTTTTTGGGCTACGCAAAGACCATAGAACTCTTCCACAACATCATCTGCAATATCCGGTGATATGCTCTGTTGCCTGGTGATTTCATATGTAAGCTTTTCTATTTCCTCTTCCTGCAGGTGCTTATACACCCCCGAGGCGGCATCAGTACCTAGGGAAATAATAATTTGCGCTGCTTTTTGTCTGGGACTTATTCTATGCATTTATAAACCTGTTCCTTGTTCCTTGCTCTTTTTAACTATTGTTCGTCATCACCTTTTAACCAGGACCTTATCATTTGTGCTGCTATCTCCGGGTTGCTAAGGGCAAATTCCTTGACCTGTTCCATTCTGGCATCTTTTACTGGCGTTATCTGGGGGATGGGTTCCTCGCCAAATAAGTCATCCATCTGCTCACCATTAGCCTGGACTTGGGCCTCCAATTCTACATTCTTTTTGCCTCTTCTTCTGATTAATATAATAGCAATAACTGTTAAAATAAGAATCGCCACCCCACCTATGATGGCATATAGCAAAATTTTATCCTTTCCAATCCCATCCTTATCAGGCACCCTTATATCTTGGACAGGAGAATAAAATTGAAAGTTTTCTACAGCTATACTATCCGGCTCCACACCTATAGAGTATGCAATCAAATTTATTACCTTGTCCTTTTCCCCCGGTTCGAAAACCGCCTTATCTATTGCAATTCCAATAGATACTGATTCAATCTTGGCTCCATCCTTCTGGAATTGAGATATTACCTGGCTGACTAAGTAGCTGGTGCTTTCGTCGGTGCTGCTATAGCTGCTATCCCCTGGAACTCCGCTACTCGGATAAGTGGGTATTTCAGAATTAGATGAAGTCCCTGCAATCCCACCGTCCCCATCCCTAGATGATGATGTTTCCTCACTTTTACTTTCTTGATTTATTACCCCCCTATTGTCACCATCTGGGGAAGGGGTATATATTATCTCTTCCTTGAAAAGGTCATCCGTATCCACAGCTGCTGTAACTGATATCCTCAATTTGTTCTTCCCATAGGGCCCTTCCAATACGGAAAGGATTTTCTTTTGTATGGTATTTTCTATTTCTTTTGTAATACCAATTTTCGTATATGCCTGGCTATCGCCAGCGTATTCCCCTAGCAGATCATTTCCCCCACTGTCTGATATGGCTACATTGTCCCTAGTATGGCCGGAAACCGATTTTACTATCAGATTCTGAATGCCCATAACCTGTTTTTCACTGAGAAGGTCCCCGTTTCCCATGTGGATTATCACCGAAGCCGTGGGTGCTTCCTTCTCCTGCAGGTAAAAGCCATTGTCGTCAGGCACCGTGATTGTAACGATGGCATCTTTGACCCCATCAAGGGTTCTGATACTTGCAGCTATCCTCTCTTGCAGCTGGGCATTGACATATTGCTGCCTTTCATAATCCGTTGTTAACATACCGCTGCCCTGTTCCATCATGTAGTAGCTTAAGCCACTCTTTGGAAAACCAGCAACAGCCAGGGCCATTCTAACTCGGGACTCATCTTTTTTGGGAACCATTACGGTCCCTGCCCCATCAAGCTTTACATCCACCTTCATCTGTTGAATTTGAACTAAAATCTCCGATGCTTCCTTCGTAGTTAACTGATCATATATAACCACATAGTCCTTAACATTTAGGAGAATGCTAAAGACTAAAGCGACAAGTATAATTGCAATTGTTCCAATTATAATCATCCTCTTTAGTCCTTTGGAAGCATTCCCCCAAAACTGTTTTAATGGTGCCATTGTCTTTATAATCTGTTCATTCATTTCATTTCAGTTCAGTTCTTAATTCATAGCAATACTTGTTTCTTGTCTTAGTTATAGATTGATCCGCATTAACTCTGAGTAGGCGTCCAGGACCTTATTTCTCAACTGCACCATCATCTGCAAGGCTATATCGGCTTTTGCAGAATTTATCATAATAGTATGCAAATCATCCACTTGTCCAATGGATAGTTTGTATGCGTCTTCCCTAGTGACAGCCTCCGTGCTTTCGGCATTTTCAATTATACCTAAAAGGGCATTTTTGAAGTCTAGTTTTTCCTCAACCGGTGGGCCCCCTATCTTAGATAAGGCACCCTCAACAGGGTTGATATTTTTAATACTTTGAATAGAACTAACAGGTATTATAGCCATTATCTATTACCCTTACCTTCCTATTTCCAGAGCTTTTAAAGCCATAGCTTTCGTTGCATTGAAGACCGTAACATTTGATTCATAAGCCCTGCTTGCACTTAACATGTCTATTATCTCCTGGGTCGTGTTCACATTGGACATCATCACATAACCTTCCTCATTGGCATCGGGATGGGTAGGGTCATATACAGGTACAAAGGGAGCAGGGTCTTCCACAATGCTTCTGATTTGGACCCCCCTCCCTTGACTCATAGACCTGTCCAGGGCATTGCGAAAATTCCCTTCTCCCTCAATACTGGTCAGCACAACAGCCCTCCTTCTGTATGGCTGCCCATTCTCCGTCCTAGTCACCTGGGCATTTGCTATATTTTGTGCTATTACATCCATCCTAGCCCTCTGGGCTGTAAGACCTGACCCTGATATGTTCAAAGCTTTTAAAAAATCCATTATTACCTCTTTCCTTCGCTAATTGCATAGCGCAATCTGGAATAATAGTCTGCAAGCGTTCTTGTAAGAAACTGATATTGTATCTGAGCTTTTGCCATTTGAATATTTTCTAATTCCATATTAACACTGTTCCCGTCAGCTCTTTCAGATAGGGAAGAATTCTCATCTATGGAAATTTTGGAATTCTTTATCAGTGAAATGTTTTTTCCAGCATTAGATAATTTAAGATGTGCAACTTGTTTTTTCAATTGTTGCTCAAAACTTACGCTTTTTGCCTTGTATCCAGGCGTTTCCTGATTGGCTATATTGTTAGCGATTACTTTTTGCCTTTGCCAGCTACCGTCCAGTGCCCTTTCAATTAAGGCAGAGGCAACTGTATCCCCTAGCATTTTCCCACCTCCATATCCTCATAAAAAAAACCATCTCTGCACAAGGCTAAGATGGTATGATATTTCCCCTATATAACATATGGCTTGATGCGGTATTTATTCAATTAGAATATGCAGCAGCCAGGCTGTCATAGTGTGGCTCATACACTTTAGACCCTGTGACTTTGCGCCCTCGCCTTTCGACAAGTTTGCCTTTTATGCATTAATATTTGTTATTATTTCATTCCCACAATTTATTTCTAACAGTACTATAACTCAAAAAAAGGTAAAATGCAACATCTATTTACAATTTTTTTCATTATTCTTACAAATATTGATACTGTTCATCAAATAACTTCACTTTCCTTCTTGAGAATTCTACAAAACCCCTCAATGCCTTTGAAAAGCCCACTGCGATATATTAAGCAATTGCAGTTACT
>CAZMMB010000002.1:0-7063 GCA_964567325.1 uncultured Oscillospiraceae bacterium | reverse complement strand
GTTACTGTGACATTTAATGTCTCATAGTCTGAAAGGTTAATTTCGTAGGGCTCTATTTCTTTATCCCCTTCAAGGTCCCGAAAAACTCTTATTCTTGGACGCATATTAAGCTCCTCATAGTTCTCCATCACAATACCCACCAGCCCATTGCTTAATTCTATACAGGTTCCCACAGGATAAGGTGCAACCTTCCTTACGAAAACCTTTACGATTTCTGGATCGAAATAAGTCTCTGTGGCACCCATCACATACTCCATAGCTTCCGAAGGAAGAAGGGCTTTTCTATAGGGCCTTTCCGAAGTCAAGGCATCATAAACATCTGCCACAGCAATGATTCTTCCGTAAAGGGAGATTCTATCCTCCTTCAAACTAGCTGGATAACCTGATCCCCCATACTTCTCATGGTGGTCCAATATTCCCATGCAGGCTTCAAAAGGCACCCCGTATCCATCTTTTAAATGATTAAAGCCGAAGATGCTGTGATTTTTTATTTGTTCAAACTCATCCGGTGTGAGCTTGCTCGGTTTATTTAGTATGTTTTTATCAATGAAGACCTTGCCTATGTCGTGAAGAATTCCTGCATAGCCAAGCGCACACAAATCTTTTTTTGAAAATCCAAGGGCAACTCCAATAACTATGGAAAGGACAGCAACATTAACAGAGTGATAATATGTATAGTCATCGAAGGCCTTGAGGTCAATCATATTGACCATGAGTTCTTTGTGGTTGAGAATTTCATCAACAATGGTTTCAATATGTATCTTGGCGTAATTGACATCCTTCTTTCTTATCTTTTTTTCTTTTTCCCCATAAATAAAAGTGTCACGTATGGCCTTGATGGAGTCAGCCTTTACCTTATTGCTAATTACATTGATTACCTCAATGTCTTCAGATATGACATCATCTATATAGATGCCATTAAAGTTCAAAATTCTTATTGCTTCAATATATTCAAGGGTAAGGGCCTGTCCACGCGATAACATGAGATTTCCTATACTATTGTATAAGTTCTCGCCCAGTATCATACCCTCCCTAATGCAATTAAGTGGCACGAATCGCATATGTGTAAATCTCCTAGCCTTAGTTGAAAAATGTTCAACCTAACTTTTGCCAACTCGTTTACAGAATTAATATGTAGTATAGCACTATCTAGATAAATTTACCATAGCTTAATTACAATTACAATCGAAGTTGGTATAGTCCATTCCTTAGAAAATGAATTAAATAATTTATCTTTTTCCCTAAAGTTTTATGTTAGAATGCCGATAAGGAGTTATAGGAAGGGTTAAATGTGTTTTTCTCGCTAATGCGATTAAACCGGGGAGGTAGTTTAGATGGAAATTTCATTTGTAAATAAAAATAAAGCAGTGCAACCCCAACAGGTTCGCGATTCATCCTCTGATCCCATAAGGAAGATTGATAAAGAGGATGGCAGCGAATACGTCCAGAAGAACAGGGTCGATAGGGCGGAGATATCCTCCAATCATTCAGGGACCTTCGAGGACTCTAGGATATCCGTGGCTAAATCAGCAATTCTTAATGAAGTGGCTCTGCCAACATCCCATGACAGAATTCAAGAACTTAAAGATGCTATCGAAAAAGGGGAATACGATGTACCTACAAATATATTGGCAGAGGAAATATTAAAATGAATAGGGGTGAAAATTTTAATCAAATACTAGACGATTTTTATCACTATCTTAGTAATGTTATCAGGCTTTATGAAGGAATTCTACCAGTTATTAAGGCAGAATTAGACGCCATTATTAAAAAAGATATAGCTAGCCTAGATGAAAATCTAAAAGAACAGCAGGTCCTCTTGTTGCAGACAAAGAACTTCGATAAAGAGATTGTTGAATACACCCGCCTGCTCAAGGTGGAAGCAGATAATCTTTCCTCCTTAATCCAAAAACTTCCTGACGACCAGCAACTCAGGTTTTTCGCCCTTTTAAGTAATTTCTCTGAGGCTGTTTCACAGATAAGCTTTTATAAGGATAGGTGCAAAGTTTTACTGCAGAGTCACCTTCACAGTATTGATATAGCCTTAGCAAAGCAAGCTGGCACAGTGGAAAACAAAACTTACCGGCCCAACGCATCCATAGGCAAAAACATTTCGGCTTCCTTTGAAACTACTATATAGAAGGAGAGATTGTCATGACTATAAGGCCCACATTCCTAGCCTTCCATACTGCTAGCCGGGCCCTGGCTGCTAGCCAGGCAAATATTGATGTGACTGGAAACAATATTGCCAATATCAACACGAAGGGCTACACCAGACAGAGGGTTGACCAGAACTCTATTTCTAGCGGTGGTTATACGCAAAAATTTGCCCTATCCAGCGCCACACCGGGCTTGGGGGTTGAGGTAACTCAGATCAGCCAGATAAGGGATGCTTTCCTTGATGCTCGCTATCGGGACCAGGCTTCAGAAAAAGGAAGATTTGACACTATTTTATCAGGTCTATACGATTTCCAGGATATTTTTGATGAAGCTTCTAACGACGGCCTGCTCAATGAAATACAGAGCTTTATCAAGGGCCTGCAAATTTTATCCCAGACTCCTTCTGATGCAGATATTTCCCTAGTGGCCAGAATGGCGGCTCAAAAAGTAACACAAATTATGAATGTCTATGCCAACCAGCTTACACAAGCCAGGGACCAGCAGGCCTTCCAACTATCACAGGTGGTAGTCAATAACGATTTCAACACCCGTGTCCAAGGAATAGCCAAACTTAACGAGGAAATATTAAGGGAGCAGACCTATGGCAATATACCAAACGAGCTGCTAGACAAAAGAAACCTGCTCATAGATGAACTCTCGGGGCTAGTCCCAATTAAGGTCACATCCCTGCCAGAAAAATTATCAGAAGATATATTAGTAGAAAGGCTGATAATTTCCTTGTATGACACAGAGACAGGGACTTCAATCGACCTTGTGGATGGGGGCTTATTCAACACCCTATATACAAGGGATAGTGGAGATTCAGTATCCATTGGCATAGCCAGCAGTTTCGGGTCAACTGATAAGACGGATATAACAGGCCACTTTTCAGCTGGTTCAATCCGCGGCTATCTAGACTTAATCAACGGTGATGGGATCAATGGATTTCCAGGTGCAGTATACTATAAGAATTCATTAGATGTCCTGGCAGCAAACTTCGCCCAGGTATTAAATGACATTAACACTATAGATGAAAGCCAGCCTAAGCCACTTTTTTCTGCTTCCGACGGAGGCGATATCACTGCGGCTAACATACGAATATCAAACCAATGGCTGGAAGACGCCTCTTATATTACTAAATCAATATACGGTGGCGACGGTGGCGATAACATCTTGCGGATGATATCAGCCCTTGACTCAGATATTAGCTTTTATAAAGAGACGGCAAACCCAAGTTCTGAGATACTATTCAAAGGCAGTCCCCACAATTACATCTCCGGGCTCATCGGAGAAGTGGCACTGAATGCGGAGCTCTATCAAAACTATTCTGATACCTCCGCCAATGTATTAAACGGCCTTTTCGCTAGCAGGGAATCCATTTCTGGTGTGTCCCTCAACGAGGAAGGCGTTAACCTTATGGCATTCCAAAATTCCTATAATGCAGCCATGCGTTATTTCACAGTTTTGGATGAAGCTATAGATGCCATTATAAATAGAATGGGTATTGTAGGACGCTGAGCAAAAGGAGGATTTTTACAATGAGGATCACCCACATGATGATGACATCACAATATATTCATTCTCTCAATAATTTAACAAAAGAATTGAACCGTTCGCGGGTTGCAGTTGAAACCGGTAGGAAATTTTCCAAGTCCTCGGAGGATACATCTGCGGCAATAAAGGCCTTTCAAATCAGAAGGGATTTAATAAGGGCTGAAGGATATAAGGATAACATAGACCACGCCCAGTCCTTTTTGACCGATTCAGAATCCGCCCTAGCCCACATAGGAGACCTGATGCAAAATGCCTTTGAAAAGATTACTTTTGCCCTAAACGGTACACAGGATAAAGGAGAAAGGGCCATAGTCGCCGAAGAGCTCAGCAATATTCAAGATCAACTGTTTCAAACCCTCAATTCCATCTCCTCGGACAGCTATTATTTCGGTGGTTCAAACACGACAACAAGACCTTTTGAATTGGTTGATGGTAAACTTCACTATAATGGATATTCCCTGGACCTGCCACTTCCTTCCGGCACTCCTTTGGAAAATGAAGCCCTTTTCAAAAGTTTGGAAAAGGATACCATGATCTTGGACATCGGCCTTAATGTGAAATTCGATGCAACCACAAACAAAATAGATGAAAGTACGGTATTTGCTTACTCCATCCCCGGTATCGACATTGTAGGTAGAGGAACAATCACTCTTGATGGTGAAGAAGTATCAGCCAACATTTACGATTTGCTGGGGATTTTAATCTCGGAACTTAATTCTGAAGAATACTCATATGAAAGGGCTGGCACAATTTCTAACCATTTGAAAGAGATATCCAGCAATATTTACAGTTCAATCACTAAGATTGGTTCAAAATCATCCTACCTAAATTTCATGTCGGAAAGAATAGAAGATAAAATTTTCAACCTAAAGGAAAAGCAGGTGGATGTGGAGGGCATAGACACAGCCCTGGCTATCATAGAATTTGAATCACAGAAGTTTGCCTACATTGCAGCCCTACAAATGGGTACCAAGATAATCCAACCTACGGTCTTTGATTTTATGTCCTAGCTATGAGCAGAATAAAGGCTCTCCAAGGAGGTGAGAGATAATGCAGCAGCTTATATCCATAGAAACCATACCTATATCAATAAAATACGTTGGCAAACCCCTTTTGCCCACAACAGGGGAAATCAATACAAGGGCTAAAAATTTTAATTCGGAAATCGATATGGAAGAAACAAAAGCCCCACAAGCCAAGCTGGACTCCTATGCCCAAGGTAATCCCACTGGCATTCACAATCTCACCTATACTGCATCAGCCCAAACAAGTGAGGATGGAAAGCCTCAATTGAATATACAGATTTCCGGCGATGGTATCAATGAATTTTCCTTTTATAGGTTTAGCAGGGATATGCGGGAAATGGTCAGCCGCATCCTGAAGGCAGGTGGTGAAGGTAGCAGTAACGGAACCAACACCCCTATAAATCTGCCAGATTTTAAAATAGAAATACTGGAAAATCCTGAGGTTATCATAAAATATGTTGGTGGCCCTATCTATATTCCCAAAAGTGCAGATCCCAACTATGACCCAGCAAGGGATTTGCTGACCCTTCAGGATTGAGGTGAATAACTATGAAGATTAACTCAAGGGATTTCGGATTAGTAACCGTTGAGGGGGACACACAATTTGCCTTGTTTAACAAGGTTTTCGATGGAGTTCCCTTCCTCTATCTCCAATCGGTTCTTAATCTTGTGCCTTGCTTTTTAGTATTTGAGCCTGGGGATTTTCGTCAAGACTACACTCCCATCCTTTCAAAAGAGGATTTGGATTCATGTGGGGTAAGTAGCCCTGATGAACTGGTTTTCCTCGTGATTGCAAATATATCCGACTCTATCGAACACATGTCCATCAACATTAAAAGCCCTATCGCCTTAAATCCTGCAACAAAAATCGGCCACCAGGTAATTTTGCAAAACCAGGACTACCAAGTAAGATACCAACCTTTCCTAAAAAAAGTGAAAGGAGAAATCTGATGTTAGTTATCAGCAGAAAACCCGGTGAGTCCCTAATCCTGTCGGACAACATCAAAATTACCCTCCTTTCCATAAGCGGCGACAAGGTTGCCATAGGCATCGATGCCCCCTCATCTGTAAAAATTATCAGGGCAGAGCTGTTAGAAACTATTGAAGTCAACAAAGAATCAATCCATTACGATAGTAAGGCCTATTCAAATATTGCCAATCTGTTAAAATCCAACAAAATTTCAAAAAATCTCTAAAGTTTATAGGAATTCAACCGATATATATTGTAAAGCGCTATCCGGAAACGCTTTTGTAAGCCGGTTACCTTTTCGTACGAAAGGAAGCCCATCTAATCAAAGGGTTGAGAAGGATCTCGACCAAAATCAAAGAAGTTCAAGGAGGAACAAAAATGAGAATTAACCACAATATAGCTGCCCTAAACACCTATAGGCAGCTGACAGCAAACACAACCAACACATCTAAATCCTTGGAAAAGCTTTCATCCGGTCTAAGAATTAACAGGGCAGGCGACGACGCAGCTGGCCTGGCAATCTCTGAGAAAATGAGAAGCCAGATTAGAGGCCTTGATACCGCCAGCAGAAATGCCAACGATGGTATCTCCCTTATTCAAACTGCAGAAGGCGCGTTGAATGAAACCCATTCTATCCTGCAAAGGATGAAAGAATTAGCAGTACAAGCATCTAATGACACCAACACCGCTGCAGATAGGGCGGAAATCCAAAAAGAAATTGATCAGCTAACAACAGAAATCTCAAGAATCGCAGAAAATACCGAATTTAATACCAAGAAACTCCTAGATGGCTCAATGTCCAGCAAGGCAAACGTTACTGATGGCCTGAACGGAGTAGGCGTGGCTGTATCGCCAGGAACCCCCCTTGTCTCCGGTACTTATAATGTTAGCATCGATTATACAAAAGGCCAGAAAGCATCAGGCATTTCCGTATCGGGCACTTACACAGGTGCCGATGATGTCAGTGCAACCTTTGACGGAACTAGCTGGATTAAAGATGGCACTGATGGTGAAACTATTGAGCTTGAAGGACTTGCAATTGAAGGAGCTGTAGTAGGGGATAAGATTTCAGTGAAAGCCGCTGGGGCCTTTAAGGTCGATTTCGTGGAAGGTGCTGAGAAAATTACTGATAACCCACAAATAACAGTCGCTGCCGGTGACTACACCCTAACCTATGTTGAAGATGATGACGGAAAATGGGTAGATGGCGCGGACGAAGTAAGCCTTGAAGATTATGGTCTAGCATTTGATGGTGAATCTGAAAATGGCGCCACTATAAAAGTAGAAATATCCCAAGATCCATCTTCATTTAATGTAACGCCAATGGATGCTGCGGAATCCTCTGTAGAGGTAA
>CAZMMB010000001.1:32846-34722 GCA_964567325.1 uncultured Oscillospiraceae bacterium | reverse complement strand
CCTTAAGTGCAACATATCCCTCCAGACTCTCCATGATTTTGATAAGTCTGTAAGTCTTTCTAAGCGCCTTTAAGATATCCTTATAAGAGCATTTTGAATCTTGAATTATGCTTTTTAGCCGTCTTATCAACTCCTCAATGCCTATTGCCGATACTGAATCTAACAATATAAAGTGGTAATTACAGCCCATATTCCCAAGTGTTACCCTAAGGAGCTCCCCATATTCACCTAACCTGCAGGGCCCCATGGTAGCGGGCATTATTACTGTATCTGCTCCCATTTCCCAAGCTGATAATAAGTTGTCTAATATAATCTTAAAGGGCAGGCAAATATCTTCCGGTGAATGGGCTGCCCCCCTTTCAAGGCCTTCAATGCTGTTTGCCGGTGGTATCACAATATCTATTCCAATCTCCTTGAATAGCAAGGCCCCATATATATGGCTATGACCTAATCTTGGAAAAGTTAACTTCATGTTCTTTTCTCCGCTCCAATAGTTCCACAAATGCCTCTAACCTTGTTTCTACACCGGCCTCGCCTGTATGTTCATCCAGTTTGATAATGAGCATGGGAAAACCTTTAATCCTATTCCTTATCATCTCTATAGTTACTGAATCCGTCCCGCAGTTAAAAGATGAAAGGTAGATGATGCCATCAATTCTCCCACTTCCAACTAGGGAAGCAGCCCTACTAAGGTTTTCACGGTAAAACATCCAATAGGGTTGTTTAATCAAATCAGGAAAAACTTTCTTGATTTTTACAAAATTAAAATCATCCCCACTAATTGCATTTACGCCCTTTGCCTTCAGTTTTTTAAACAGATCCATGTTTGTAAAATTATCGCTGATATTATATGGATGGCCTAAGACTGCAATGTGACATTTGCCATCTTCTTTATTAGAATTGGTATCACCCTTAACTGTCTGGCACACAAGCTTTTCTGCAGCTGATACCGCCTCATAGATGCTGTATTTGTCCTGCCCCAACTGCCTCCCCTGATTTGCAAGCATGCGCTTTAACTTTTTTTTATCATTTAGATACATAGGCTCTGTGAAAATAAAGTTGTTATTATTTTGGCCTTTGCCTATAAGTTCTGGAAGACCTGAAAATTTAGGGCATATAGAATCACCAAATTCACATTTCATAATCCTGGGAACCACAACTCTATCGCTTTCTTTTAATAATTTCGCAACATGACCTTGAAAAATCTTTATAGGTAAGCAAGCTTCATCAACGCTATTCTTAATACCCTCCTCGAGAATGGATCTATTCGTAGGCCCCGAATACACGATATCTAAATCTAGACTACTAAAAAATGCTTTGACAAAAGGTTTATACCTATGATAGAGCAAGGCCTCAGGAATACCTATCTTCATATTTTCTCCCGAAATAAATAAACTAACGGCATCGTATTACACCTACCATTAGTTATTGTTGCCAAACTTTTCATATTATATTACAAAAATCAATCGCTTATCTCATACATGATCCCCGCCATTTCTTTCGTTACATGATTGGGAGTGTCCTTAACTATGATATTCATCTCCTTAGCAGCGAACATAATGGTAATTTTGTCTCCCGAGACAACTTCACTCCCCGCCTTAGCTAGCCTTCCATTAATTTGAATTCTTCCTTGTTCGCAAGCCTCCTTAGCAACTGTCCTGCGCTTAATAATTCTTGAGTTTTTTAAAAACTTGTCAATCCTCATATCTCCTCCCGCCGGTCCCTCCCGCACATCCACCCAGACACACTCACTTGTTTAGCTGTCCTTAGTGGATTTAGCTAGAAATTTACGGCATCCCCATCATACTACAAAAAGGGTAGCAGACGCCACCCTTCAGTAGACATATATTCTATCCAAACTAGAATAGCCGTAGAT
>CAZMMB010000001.1:31365-32746 GCA_964567325.1 uncultured Oscillospiraceae bacterium | reverse complement strand
TTAAGCCGGCTAAAGCCGGAAAATCCTGGCATAGCACCTACCAGACATTTGCTAGACTGGGTGGTTAGGCGCGAGCCGTAGATTTAAGCCGGCTAAAGCCGGAAAATCCTGGCATAGCACCTACCAGACATTTGCTAGCGCAAATGTGGTTAGGTGCGTAAAATGTATTATTTGTTAACGGCGTCTTTCAATGCTTTTCCGGCCTTGAAAACTGGTGCCTTCGAAGCCTCTATCATGATAACTTCGCCCGGCTTCCTTGGATTCCTTCCCTGCCTGGCCTTTCTATCCCTGGTTTCAAATGTTCCGAATCCAATCAGTTGTACTTTTTCACCCTTCACTAGGGATTCTTCTACTACACTGACAAATGCATTTACCGCTAATTCAGCATCTTTTTTGGTAAAGCCGGTCTTCTCTGCTACGCAGGCAACTAATTCTGCTTTGTTCACGAATCTTACCTCCTTAATGAATTACTATATAAATTCTATCTCATCATTCCACTTCACAATATCCCTTTAAGATTCCCTCTTCTTAGCCTCTCTCCAGAGCTTGTCCATTTCTTTTAGAGTCATAGTATCCATGGCACGCCCTTCTTCTTCGGCTGAATCTTCAATAAAACTAAATCTTTCTATAAATCTTTGTGAAGCAAAATTCAAAGCATCCTCAGGGTCTACCTTTAAAAATCTAGCGATATTGGTGGCTGCAAACAGCACATCCCCCAATTCATCGCGTATTCTCTCAAAGTCCCCTCCCCGATAGGCCTCGATAAGCTCATCGGTTTCTTCCTTTAGCTTTAGAAAAGCAGGTCCTACGTCATTCCAATCGAAACCTACTTCCCTTGCCTTTTTCTGGATCTTTACACTTTTGCGCAAAGCAGGTAGAGATTTTGGAATCTGGGTCATGGATTCTGTTACACTTGTCTTCTTCTCTACCTTTTTCATATTTTCCCATTTTTCAAGGGCTGTGTCAATACTTTCAACCATATTATTTGAAAAAACATGGGGATGACGACTTATCATTTTTTCACATTCCCTGTTGGCAATGCTTTTAAGGTCAAACCTTCCATCCTTTTCTCCCATATCCCCATAAAATACCACCTGCAACAAAACGTCGCCTAATTCTTCCTCCAGGTTGTCCCAGTCCTGCCTATCTACTGCATCTGTAACCTCATAGGCTTCTTCGATTAAACAGGCCTTTATACTTTCATAAGTTTGTGCCCTATCCCAGGGACAACCATCATCGCCCCTAAGTATCTCTATTAACCTTCTTAAGCGATCAATGGCCTCCTCCGAAGTCCTTCCTTCTACATATAGCTCTTTATACATTATCCCTTTTAAACCTCTCAAGTATTCTAAGAATTTTTTCTCCCTTAGGTATCAACTTC
>CAZMMB010000001.1:23191-31355 GCA_964567325.1 uncultured Oscillospiraceae bacterium | reverse complement strand
ATTCTTCGCTCGTTATCGCCCTAGTTATGATCAACATTAGGAGATATATAACCGCACCCAAAAGTATAGAAATAGCTGTGGATAGACCACCCACCATGTTTTTACTGAGTTGTCCATTTCCCAAAACAATTACTAGTAATCGATGTGTAACATATACACCTCCGCTCATAACCAGTCCGGAAAACAAGGGTTTTAAAACCGTCATTTTCAAATCGAATCTGGCCCCTGTCAATTTCCTAACTGCTACTAGATTAAGTGTCGATGCAACGATATAGGCGCTGACCGTACCCAAGGCTGCTCCCCTGATATTTATGGAAGGTATGGCTGTTAAGTAATATGTAATTATTACTTTTACAATAGCCCCTACTGCCAGGTTTTTAACAGGAATCAACTGTTTTCCTATACCTTGAAGAACCCCTGTTAAAGTTTGTACCGTTGCTAGAAATATCACCCCAAAGGATAATATCCAAAGGCTTGGGGCAGCACTAACTGCGCTGGCTTTTTGCGCCGGGTATAAGAGTAGCATTATTGGTTCAGACAATACCATTAGGCCCAGTGCGCTAGGTAAACCTAGTATCAATGCAGTCCTTAGACCCAGTTCCACATTATATCTAAGAAATGCAGTTTCCCTGCGCTTGTAGGCTGCTGCTACCGCAGGAACCAAACTCATAGAAATAGCCTGTGTCAAAACCTGGGGGAAGTTTATCAAAGGCCCGGCCATTCCCGTCAGTTGACCGTAAAGACTGTTAGCAGCATCAGGTGTAAAACCGCTAGAAGTAAGCCTTTTTATAACTATTGCCACATCTATGGTATTCATAATTGGCATAATTGCAGCCCCAATTGTAATGGGTACAGCAATGACTAAAATTCCTAACAGAATTTTTCCTGCGCTTTCAACAGCATACCCCCTTATCCTCCCTTTATCAATACTTTTTCTGGCTAAAAAAAACATTGCAAAAACTGCAACAAGGCCAGCAATCGAGCCCGCTGTAGCACCGAAGGACGCCCCTGCTGCGGCGTATTCCAAGCCTCTATCCACTAGAACAACCGCTAAATAGAGGCCGATAGCAACCCTAAAAAATTGTTCCACAACTTGTGAAATAGCTGTTGGGTTCATATTTTGCATGCCCTGGAAAAAACCCCTAAACGATGCCATAACTGGAACGAAAAATAGGGCCGGTGCAATTGACATCATAGCAAACTTGGCACCTGGGTTACCTAAATTCTTAACTATTGTTTCAGCACCAAAAAAAAGTACTGCGGAAGAACTAATGCCAATCGTAAATAGTAATCCAAAGGATATTCTGAAAACCCTGTAGGCCTCATAAGGATTGCCAAGGGCATTGCGCTCCGCTACCATCCTTGATATTGCAACGGGCACTCCAGCCGTGGATAAGGTGAGAAGCAACACATATACTGGATAAGCGGTTTGGTAGTAGCCCATCCCCGTATCACCAATTATATTTGCTAAAGGTATACGAAAAACAGCGCCCATAACTTTTATTATGAGACCCGCTATTCCAAGAACAAGAGCCCCCTGTAGAAACGATTTCTTCCCCATTATTTCATTGCCCCTGTTATTCTTTTAATCGATTGCACCGTTTTATTCCGCACTTTCTCCAAATCTATCGTGGGGAATTCACCTTCTTTATAGACAACTTTCCCATCGACCATGGTAAGCAATACATCGCTACCGGATGATGAGTAGACAATGTTGTTTATGCAATCATGTATGGGATGCATGTGTGGTCCCCTTAAGTCTAAAACTATTAAATCAGCCTTAAACCCCTCAGCCAAAAGGCCCGTATCGTGGCGGCCCTGACCCAATGCCCCTGCCCTAGTAGCAGCAAACAAAGTTTCCTTAGGAGTTATCAGACATGGATCTTGGTATCTTTCTTTATGTATTAGTCCAAAAAACTTCATCTCCTCGATGAAATTCAGACTGTTGTTGCTTGCCACGCTATCAGTACCTATGGCCACATTTATACCCTTATCCAAGAGTTTTGGAACATTGCAAACCCCACTAGCCAGTTTAAGATTGCTTATCGGGTTACTAGCGACTGTTACGCCTTTTTCCTTAAGAATATCATAATCATTCCCTTCGATATAAACACAATGGGCGGCAGTGGTCTTACTGTCTAATAAAGCTAAATCATTAAAATATTCAACAGGCGTCTTCCCATCATTTTTTTTCTTACAATCCTCCTGTTCTTTTCGGGTTTCAGATACATGCACATGCATTCCTGCGCCAATTTCCTTAGTATATTCAGCTAGCTGGGCAACGATTTTTCTAGTAGATGTATATTCAGCATGGAGGCTCATATCTATTTTAATTCTTCCGTCGCCACTTCCGTTATATTTTTGATATAGGTCCTTAGACTCTTTAAAAGCGGTCAAGTCCTCTAAATCTTCATCGGTAAAACAGGTAATTCCCCTTCCAATATTGGCTTTTGCCCCACTTAACAAAAATGCTTCCGCCATTCGGTTGCAGAAATAATACATGTCAGTAGTTGAAACTATTCCAAAGCGCAAAGACTCAGCTATCCCCAAGAGGGTCGAATAATAAACATCATCCCCAGTTAACAAGTTTTCAAATGGAAAGATTTTTTTGTTTAACCAATCATGCAGTGTAAGGTTTTCCCCATAACCCCTCATTAAAGTCATGGGTGTATGAGCGTGAGAGTTAAAAAAACCGCTCATAAGCAATCTTCCCTTGCCCCCATAGGTCTCTCCATAATTCTTTTTTGGCATTCTATCTCCAATGTATTCAATCCGGTCTCTTTCAATACCTACATACATTGAATCGCGGATATCTAAATTTTCATCTATAATCTTTATATTTTCAAAAAGCATATGATACCACCCCCTTGCCAAATTATAGCACGCCAATTAAAAAAAGGGCAAGAAAATGAAGATAAGAGCCAAGTGTGCAAATATCCGAGTAATGTTGGTAATTAAAATCATTTCCCCGAATTTATGGCATTAAACCCCCTGGTTTCTGACCTCTATTTGGGTTTTGTGGAATAAAATGTAATCACCACCGGCTAAAAGTATGCATAACTCGAATATTTGCACATCCAGAAATAATTTTACCAATACAGACCAACTACCCACGGGGCCACCGGATATTTCATCTTTATGACTAGGATGAAAATTGGTGACTCCGTAAGTATTGAAAGGATTTGCCTATTATTTACACTTGATGTGACATGATTAGTTGTCCATCTGGCTAGCTAGAAAATGAGCCGCAATTTCAGCAGTTTTGAGCTCCATGTCCCCTAATTGCTTTTCCTGGTCCCTGCTAAAAAATATTACTGAACCTATTGGATCTCCTTGAGAAATGATAGGCACGATAACTTGTGACGCATAATCATGATTTTCATTTTCCTCAATAGTTATAGGTTGAGCCGATTCCTTGTCTGATATCACCCTTACGGTTTTACTTTGAATTATCTCTTCTATCTGAGGACTTATTCTCTTCTCTAAATACTCTTTTCTGGAGATTCCCGATACCGCTACAATCTGGTCCGTATCTGTCACTACAGCAGAATCACCTAGTATATTGTGGGCGGATTCTATAAATCCACCAGCAAATTCATTTAGTTCATTTATAGGCGAATACTTCTTAAGAACGACTCCTCCCTGGCGGTCTGTATAGATTTCTAAGGGATCTCCCTCCCTTATCCTCATAGTACGTCTGATTTCCTTGGGTATTACTACCCGGCCCAGGTCATCAATTCTTCTTACGATTCCTGTTGCTTTCATATCTGCTCTCTTCCTCTCCTCGAATGTAAATTGATTTCATTTATACACATTATTATTTTCCAATTACAAAAGAATATTCATAGTCGTAATGAAAAAAATTCAGTTTCCAAATATAAGGAAATGGGTATTGATTATATATCATCGCGAAAGGCAGTTGATTTTATGAGGAAAAAACACATCATGTTAATGGTATTCATCGGTATCCTGGTGCTTGTAACCATGTTTGGATGCAGTAATACCGGAAGTAAGGGGGACAAGAAAAATAGTAGCGGCCTGGATAAGGACAGGACTGAACCTATTGCAATGGAGAATGTAACATTTCATATAACAGACGAACTTAAAGATTATATGGATTCCCAAGGAATTGAAGGACTGGCACTGGTAGCAAGCCTGTGCCGATCTTGAATAGGGACCTATACTGAAGTTTCAGTAAAATATGTTAACGATCTCGAAGAGGAGGATTTGGATTCCTTCCTAGTGTTCAATGAAGGCAGTTACATGATTTATGTAGAACCAGGTATTGAAGCGGAAAAGGAGAATGTGACTTTAGGCCTAGAAACTAATATTTCGAAAGATTGGTTCACAATTGATGGCATCAACCGGTTCCCATAAAAACCAGGGCGGGTACAAGACCCGCCCGCACTATTTTTTGCTCACTTGTTCAAATATTCTACCCCGTGCTTTTCCCTGAGCTTTTCAATCTCTATTTTATAAACTTCGCTAACATTTACCCTGTCCAAAGTATCCATAATATAATCTTTCACATCTTCAAACTCTTCTTGCCCTTGATTTTTTTCTGTTACCTTAATTATATGGTAGCCATATTGGGTCTTCACCAAGTCGCTGATTTCACCAGGCTTTAGGGCAAAGGCCGCATCTTCAAATTCCTTGACCATGGCCCCCCTGCCAAAACTCCCCAGTGATCCTCCATCCTCAGCACTACCGTCAATACTATGCTCTTTGGCCAAAGCCTCGAAGTCATCACCATCCTTCAACTTCTTTAAAATATCCTTTGCTAAGGATTCTTCTTCCACCAATATATGATTTGCAGTGACCTCATCTATTTCAAATTCATCCTGGTGCCCATCGTAATAGATCTTGGCATCGTTTTCATCTGACTCAGGAACATTTTCAGTGATTCCTTTAAAAAATTCCATACTGTAGTATTGGTCCTTATAGAATTCTTTCAAAAATTCATCAGTGATTTTGTATTTTTTCATGTACTCGGCAGCTGGCTCCTGTTCTCCTACATTAGACACGAACTCGTCCGATGCACTTTCGAAATCTTCTGGCAATATCTCTTGGTCTGAATATTCAAGTCTTATTAAATTTAAAGAAATGTAATCCTCTAATATTAAACTTCTTATATATTCCTGCTCCTCATCCCCTATTTTACTAAGGTCAATGTTTTGCAGGAAACAATATAGATACATATACTGATTCAGACGGCCATTTGTTATTGTCATTTCACCAACTTTTGCCACAGGCTCATCTTCGGATTTATCATTTTTCCCGCTACAGGCAAACAACGATAAAACCATGATAATTGACAAGAGGAGGATTAATACCTTCTTTAAATTCATGTTTTTTCTCCTTATTTATACTATGCTAGGATTTAATTACCCTTAGCCCACTAAACTAATAAATTGTACCCTATTGGACAATCTTTGTCAAAAAATTAATTGCCTCTTTCAACTTATCCTTCTCCCTTGTATTCAACCTTATGAAAGGCTGTTTACCACCGTGAACAAAAAGATTCTTTCCATATTCTCGGGCCACTTCAGCAATCTGCTCAGGGTTTAAATCATCGCTTTTATCGTAACTAAAGACCAGCTTACCTAACTCTTCTTTAATTCCAATTATACCATTTCTAGCTGCAATAGACTTAATAAATGCTATCTCAATTAAGTTGATAGCTTGTTTGGGTATTTCTCCAAACCTGTCCAGGAGTTCATCAATCAACTCGCTTCGATCGTCCGCATTTCGAATTGAGGCAATCTTCTTATACATGTGAAGCTTGACAAATTCATCTGGTATATAATCGTTTGGTATATAGGCTTCCACAGGTAATTCTATGGCTACATCCCTCTTCACATCCCTTTCCAACACCTGGCCTGACAATTCCTTAACTGCATCCTCAACAAGCTTACAATAGAGTTCATATCCAATCATCAGCATGTGTCCATGCTGTTCAGTACCAAGCAGGTTACCAGCTCCGCGAATCTCTAAATCCCTCATGGCAATATGAAAACCTGAACCAAATTCCGTAAATTCCCTAATAGCCCTCAATCTTTTTTCAGCAATCTCAGACAGGACCTTATCCCTCTGGTACATGAGGTATGCGTATGCTATTCTATTAGTTCGTCCCACCCTCCCTCTGAGCTGGTAGAGTTGGGAAAGTCCAAACCTGTCTGCATCTAAAATAATTATGGTATTGGCATTAGGAATATCTAGACCGGATTCTATTATTGTAGTGGATATCAAAACATTGTATTCGTTATTTACGAATTTCAACATTATATCCTCCAGAAGTTTTTCACCCATTCTCCCATGTGTAACAGCAAGGGATGCGTTTGGCACCAGGTTACCTATCCGGGATGCAATTTTTTGTATTCCCCTTATCCTATTGAATACAACATATACCTGGCCTCCCCTGTCCAACTCCCTTTCAATCGTCTCTTTTAGCACACCATCATCCTCTTCCATAACATAGGTCTGAACAGGATAGCGTTCCTCCGGAGGTTCCTCTATAAGGCTCATATCCCTGATGCCAACAAGGGACATATGGAGGGTCCTAGGTATTGGGGTTGCAGACAGGGTAAGCACATCCACATTTTTTCTAAGCTGTTTAATTATTTCTTTATGCCTTACACCAAAACGCTGTTCCTCATCAATTACTAAAAGCCCCAAATCGTTGAACCCCACATCCTTGGACAGAAGTCGATGGGTTCCAATCAACACATCCACTTTCCCTTGCTTAACCTTGTCTACAATTTCTTTTTGCTGGGAGTCAGTACGAAATCTAGATAACATTTCGATTTTGAAAGGGAAACTATCGAAGCGCTCTTTAAAGGTGTAATAATGTTGATTGGCCAGTAGGGTCGTTGGAACCAGGATAGCCGATTGCTTCCCATCCGTTACAGCCTTAAAGACTGCCCTAAGCGCCACTTCGGTCTTCCCATATCCTACATCACCACAGAGGAGCCTATCCATAGGGATTGGCTTTTCCATATCCTTTTTTATCTCCTCGACGGACCGCAACTGATCCGGTGTCTCCTCGTAAGGGAACAAAGATTCGAATTCTCTTTGCCATAAATTATCCTGGGAAAAAGCATAACCTTTCTCCATACTCCTTGCGGCAGATAAACTTAGAAGCTCCTTTGCCATGTCATGTATGGCTTTTTGGGCCCTCAGCTTTGTTCTCTTCCATTCGCTACCTGATAATTTATTAATTTTGGGTACTATGCTATCAGAGCCGACATATCTTTGGATAACATCCATCTGCTCCACCGTAACATAGAGAATATCTTCGCCCGCATATTTTATTTTTAAGTAATCGTTCTTTACACCCTGTACTTCCAGTTGGCTTATCCCTAAAAATTTCCCTATCCCATGGTTTTCATGAACTACATAGTCACCCTCCTTAATTTCAGTGAAGGCTTTTATTCCCCGGGACCTCCCATCCTTGGTAATTTTTCTTCGTTTAGCAGAAAGGAAAATATCCCTGTCGGATATAATAACCAGCTTTTCATCGGGAAATTCCATGCCTGCGGATAAGGTTCCTTCTAATACCTTAACATTTTCACCCCGTTCTAACCGCCCAACAAATTCCCTGATGTTATCTGCCCTTTCGGTGCTAGAACATATTAAATAGACCTGGTAATTAATTTTTAAATACCTGTTTAGCTCTGACTCTAGAAAGTCCATTCTGCCATTAAAAACAGTTCCCTGCCTAGAAATCACGGATATCATTGCTCTTAATTTATCTATATTTTTCAGCTGCTTCTGAAAAGGCATCAGAAGAAAAGTGCCTGTTTTTTTATATATTTCTTGAAAGTCTTCAGCCCCTTGAAAAGCCACATAATCATCGGGTACAATTTCACCTTTTTCCAAAAGACTTTTGAAGTTGTCTATTTTATCTTTTTCATATATTTTTAAAAGGTTGGATATCCTGTCCGGATCGTCTACAACAATAACACTTTCATCTGCAAGGTAATCCCAGATGTAATTTGCTTCTTCGTAAATAAAATGAAGATAATTCTCTAAAAGTTGGAGATTCGTACCTGTTTCAAGGCTTTCAACTATGTGGTTTTGATAAGTTAGGAGCCTTTCCCTCTTTTCCTTAGGCATTTTTTTTGAATAAGTGAGATATGATGCCTTTAGGCGAGCGATTGCCTGG
>CAZMMB010000001.1:3835-23181 GCA_964567325.1 uncultured Oscillospiraceae bacterium | reverse complement strand
AAATGCTATCCGTTTGCACTAGAAGCTGGGCTGGATAAATTAGAATTGATTGAATTTCCTTAAGAGAACGTTGGCTAAGAGGATCATAGAGTCTAAGGGAATCAACTTCTATATCGAAGAGCTCTACCCGAACAGGATAGCTTAAGTTGGGAGGGAAAATATCCAATATGCCCCCTCTTATTACATATTGGCCTTTTGATTCCACCGACGGGGACCGCTCATAGCCCATATTTGATAGCTTTAAATTCAGGTTTCCTAAATCTATCGAATTTCCTACTTCCAAGGAGAAACTAGCCTTTTGAAACAGCGCCTTAGGTGCCAATCTCTTAACAGAACTTTCAGCCGATGCTACTACAATACAATCCTCGCCTTGACACAGGGCAGACAAAACTGTAAGTCTATCAATCAGGGCATCCTGGCTTTTAGCATCAAAAGCTATCCTTGGGCCTATATCATCAGGTAATATATATATTTTTTTCTTTGTAAATAAAAAAAGATCCGAGGCAAGCCTCTCCGCCCTTTGGTAAGTAGGAGCAATAACCAAGACCTGTCCCTTAACACTTTCAGCAATTACGCCGGAAACCATTGCTGATCTACTTTCCGATACCCCCGATATACAGCTAACCCCCGAAGCTTTTTTTGCTAAAAGCCTAATCTTTCCAAAGCTCCCGGAGTTTTTTAAATCAATCATTCTCTCTGCTGCCTTTTTCCCCTTGCCCTATCTCTGTTTTACTATCAATCGGCTGTTCGCTCCTATTATACATGTTCATAGCCTGGTCTATACCTTTTTCAATCAATATTTCTAAGGCTTCCACCGCCCGCAATACGGTTTCCTCTATAAGCACTTTTTCCTCTTTGCTAAAGCCTCCTGTTACATAATCAGCTAAGCGGACTTTCCTTTCTCTACCTATGCCTATCCGGAGCCTTGGGAAATCATCCCTTTGCAGGTCATATATAATAGATCGCATTCCATTGTGGGTACCGGCACTGCCCGACCGCCTTATTCTCAGTTTTCCTACAGGAAGGTCTATATCATCGTAAACTACTAGGAGTTTTGATAGGGGAAGTTTATAAAAAGATACGACCTCCCTTAAACTCTGACCTGAAAGGTTCATATAAGTTTGAGGTTTTATAAGCATTACTTTATGGCCAGAAATCATACCCTCCCCGACCAAAGCCTTGTGTTTTATTTTATTAATTTTTATCCCGTACTTTTCCGCCAATATATCTACTGTTGTAAAGCCTATATTATGTCTGGTGTTTTTATATCTTCTTCCGGGATTTCCAAGTCCACTAATAATATACATGGTATTAATCAAACAGTCTGCTTATAGAATCGTTGGTAAATATTCGAATCATCGCTTCCGCAAATAAAGGTGCAACCGACAAAATCTTCATCTTGTCCAGCATCTTTTCTTCAGACAAAGGGATTGTATTCAGAAGGACCATTTCTGAGATAGCTGATTCCTGAATCCGCTCTATAGCCGGTCCCGAAAGTACCGCATGGGTGGAGCAGGCAAAAACTTCTTTTGCCCCCAGTTCCTTTAATGCATTGGCTGCATTGGTCATTGTTCCAGCAGTATCTATAATGTCATCCACAAGTATAGCATTTTTTCCTTCTATGTCCCCGATTATATTCATGATTTCGGAAACATTTGCCTTGGGTCTTCTCTTATCAATTATTGCGATAGGGGCATCTAAGGGATGGGCCATGTTCCTAGCCCTGCCAACACTTCCATGGTCTGGTGATACAACTACTATATCATCAAGTCGCATTTCTTTAAAATATTTCACCAAAATGGGCATTCCCAAAAGATGGTCAACAGGTATGTTAAAATATCCTTGAATCTGCGCGGCGTGGAGGTCCATGGTAACCACCCTGTCCGCGCCCGCTGAACTTATGATGTCTGCAACCAGCTTAGCTGTTATAGGGTCCCTTGCCTTGGCCTTCCTATCCTGCCTAGCATAACCATAATATGGAACCACTGCATTGATCCTTCCTGCAGATGCCCGCTTCATAGCATCTATCATTATTAACAGTTCCATCAAGTTGTCATTTACAGGGTCACAGGTAGACTGGACTATATAGGTATCTATTCCCCTTACTGTTTCCCATAAATTAACCGATACCTCGCCGTCACTAAATTTACTTACAGTGGAACGTCCTAGAGGCTTACCCATTATAGATGCAATTTCTTCGGCTAGGTCGTGGTTAGAATTGCCGGCAAAAATCTTAAAATCTGCAAAGGCTCCATCCTTCATTTATTTTATCCTTTCCTTTTCTATTTTCTCATTATAAAAGTTATTTATTACCCTTTCGTTTTTTTACCCAGTCGGAAACTGTTTCCTCCCTTACCCTGCCTATGCACAAGGCTCCCGGTGGCACGTCCTTAGTTATTGTAGTTCCAGCAGCTACATAGGCACCGGCACCTACAGTTATCGGGGCTATCAAATTAGCATTGCATCCTACAAATGCATCTTTTTCTACAGTGGATCGATTCTTTTCAAAACCATTGTAATTGACAAAAACCACCCCGCAACCCAAGTTGACCCCAGGTCCCACATCTGCATCTCCAATATAGGTTAAATGGGATGCTTTTGCCCCATCTCCCATTGTCGAGTTTTTCACCTCTACAAAGTCGCCGATTTTAACATTTTGTCCTATTATACTGTTAGGCCGTAAGTAGGCAAAAGGGCCTATCTTTGTGCCCTTACCAATTTTACTTTCCGTTATAACCGAGCACTGAATGCTTACCTTGTCTGAAACTATGCTATCCACTATTTTGGAATTATAACCAATCAAGCAATTTTCACCAATAGTAGTTTTCCCCTGGATTATTACGCCCGGCTCAACACTTGTGCCTTTCCCTATTACCACACCTTCATCGATATAGACAGATTTCCAATCTGTAAAGACAACCCCTGCCTGAACATGTTTAACAACAATGGATAAACGACGTTTTTCCATAAGTTCCAGGTCGGCAAGGATGTTCTCAAAATTACTTCTTTTTTCTTTCATAATTTATTTCCTTATTATTTTCTCAAATCAAGTATATCACCTTAATTTTCCTTCGTAAAGGGCGCCAGGCTCAAAAGGATAAAGAAGTGGCTTGGCCCTGTAACTATAGCCTTGCAGGCATGCCCTTTCACCATAGAAAAAACGCCGCTATTAACGGCGTTGTGCAAGATAATGTGTTTAAAAATATAATGCCCTTAAGTATTATTCTGCTGTGCTAGCCTCAACCGCTAATGCGGGGGCCTCTTTTTGATTTAAGCCATCGTCCATTCCTTCAATAACCCTGTTATACTCCACAAAAATTGCGTCCTTAATCCTATTTCTGGTTTCCGATGTCAGCGGGTGAGCAATATCCCTAAAATCGCCTTCACCCATTTTTCTGCTTGGCATAGCTATAAAAAGACCGTTTTGCCCTTCAATAACTTTGATATCGTGTACTACAAACTCATCGTCGAAAGTCACTGATACTACAGCACGCATCTTTCCTTCATCGTTGATCTTGCGAATTCTCACGTCGGTTATTCGCATGAATACACCACCTCTCTCATGGTTTTAGCACTTTGCAGCACAACAAACATAAACTTACGGCAATTTATGACACAATTATAACTTTAATTACATTTATTATCAAGTGAAATGGAAAAATAACCAAAAACGCCTTAATTGCCCGTTACTGTTCGGACTCGAATCCGGCAGATCGCAATGGCCTTCCCAAAGGCAGTTCGTGCTTTAAGAAAATCCATGATTAGATTATTTCAACAGTTTTATTTTGTTCATCTACAGACCCTAAGTATAATAAGGGATAATAATCCTCAATAATCTTTTTTTCCGGCTCTAGGGCAGCAATAACCACCCCTGTTCCCACGACTGCTACATCAAATTCAGAAAGCACATCCTTGATGCCCTTTATGCTACCTCCTGCCCTCATAAAGTCATCGATGATGATAGCCTTCCTACCAGGTTCAACAGCCCTCTTAGCCAAAGATAGCTTCTGTATTCTGTCCGTAGACCCTGAAAAATAATTTATGCTAACGGTGGAGCCTTCTGAAACCCGGCTCTCCCTCCTCACCACCACCAAGGGAAGATTTAACATGTGAGCCGTCATCAATGCAAGGGGTATTCCCTTGGTCTCTATTGTTACCACATAATCAGCCTGGCAAGATTGAAATTTCTCTGCAAACAATGTGGCAGCAGGTCCCACTATATGTGAATCAAACATAATGTCTGATGTATACAAGAAGCCGCCACCTAATATTCTGTTTCCTTTGGACAATTTTTCTTTTAACAGCTTCCGAAGGTCGTCTCTTTGACAATCAGATAGTTTAGGGATATACCTGATTCCCCCCTTAGCACCCGCAATAGTCTCTATGGTTCCTAGACCCATCTTACTTAACATTGCCCTAGCTGCTGAAACATCTTCGCTTACTGTCGACTTTGCTGCATTAAACATCTTACAAAATTGATTCAGCGAATAAATTTTATTGGGGGAATCAGATAGAGTTTTCACTATAATCCCCACACGTTCAATTCTTTTCATAGTCGATCTCCTTTGCGTAAGATTTCCTGCCTACTGTCCTTATTGGTATCATCCACAGTCTATACGATAACTGCACTACCATGCAAATCGCTTAAAGGTACTATTTTAATATCGTAATCTTCAGAAAAATCATTTACTGCTTTCTTAATGTTTGGGAACTGTGCGCTATTGTAATCGTGAACAAGTATGGATCCACCCTTGTTCAACCTGGGGTAAAAATATCTAAGTCCACACAGGGTAGGAAGATATAGGTCTGCATCTATACTTACAAAGGCAAAACTGTCATTGATCCCCTTGAATGTTGTATCTATAGACCTACCGCCTCTCCGCGAAAGAAGACAGGATATTGAACCTCTCCTATCCCATTTCTGCTATTATTACAATAATAAGTACGGTATCAACAAAAGGTTCTCTAAAGAATCCATTAAAATATTATTGAATTATCATTGGCCAGGCAATATTCGGGAATTGAAAAACCTTGTGGAACGTCTTTCTGTTCTATGCATTGAAGACTTATTTTTGCCTGAACACCTTTACAGCAAATATGATTTCGGAAACGCCTCAACTGTCTCTGATGATGATGTGCAGGTGCTCCGAATCATCCCCATGAAAGAGGCTGTTAATAAAGTTGAAAAAATGCTGGTAACCAAAGCCATGAACATATGCAAAAGCACAAGAAAATCCGCGGAAATGCTCGAGGTAAGCCAATCGACTATAATGCGCAAATTAAAAAATAATTGAATTGCCGTATGTTTTCCACCATATTATGCTATAATCAGAATGCATATGATTATACAATAACGGAGGACTAAATGCTAAAAATTTCAGATTACAGGCATATACATTGCATCGGAATAGGCGGAATTGGCCTGTCTGCAATCGCCGAAATCTTATTAAAACGGGGCCATTGGGTTTCAGGCTCTGATCTTAATCCGGGGGAAACTATCGTAAGATTGAGAAATGATGGTGCCCTAGTCTTTACCAATCACGACGAAAGCAATATACAGGGGGCAGACCTTGTAGTTTATTCTTCAGCGGTATCTCCCGATAATCCCGAACTTGTAGCAGCTAGAAGAAATGGAATTCCTGTGCTTACAAGGGCCGAAGTCCTAGGGCTTTTGATGAGGGATTTCAATGAAAGCCTTGCTGTATCCGGCACCCACGGCAAAACCACTACTACCTCAATGATATCCTTGATTCTGGAGAATTCCGGATGCGACCCCACGATTTTAATCGGCGGCAATTTAGCTGCTTTTAATGGCAATGTGAAAGTAGGAAAAGGGGAATATATTATTACCGAAGCCTGTGAATACATGGATAGCTTTCTCTCCCTTTACCCAAAGTATAAAATTATACTTAATATCGATTCAGATCACCTGGATTATTTTAAAGATATAGACCACATTGTCAATTCCTTCAGCCGCTTCGCCCGATTGGAGCCTTTCGATGGAGCCGTTATAGCATATTCCGCCAACCCCTTTGTGAATTCCATAATAGCGGACCTGCCAGGCCGGGTTATTACTTTTGGCCTCAATGGACAAAGCGACTACTATGCTGAAAATATACAGTTTAACTCTTCAGGAATGCCCTCCTTCGATATTCACTTTCGCGGTGAAAGGTTGGGTTATCTACAATTGTCTGTTCCCGGTGAATACAATGTTATCAATGCCCTGGCGGCTCTCGCATACTGCAGGGATATTGGTATAGAAACGAGTAAAATTATCGAAACCTTGGAAGATTTTACAGGAACAGAAAGGCGGTTCGATGTAATAGGAACCACCAAAAGCGGCCTGCGAATAATAGACGACTATGCCCACCACCCTACCGAAATAAAGGCAACTCTAAAAGCTGCAAAGAATCTACCTCACAAGCACCTTTGGTGCCTATTTCAACCCCATACTTATACCCGGACCCTTGCTTTATTTGATGAGTTTGCTTGGGCTTTCCACGATGCTGACAAGGTTATTTTAGCTGAGATTTATGCAGCCAGAGAGAAAAATATACACAAGATAAGCTCCAAAGAACTGGCAGCGGAAATAAAGCGAACCCACCCAGACAAGGAAGTCTATTTCTTTGAATTGTTCGAGGAAATTGCTAGCTTTGTCGTCAATAATGCAGAATCAGGGGACCTGATAATAACAATGGGGGCTGGAGATATATACAAGGTGGCTGAAATCATTCTCTCCAAGGGAGAGGAGAGTAAGAGCTAATACCTCCTACTCCAATATTCTTGTTCCCATCGCAATTTATTTTGTTCTTCCATCAATCGATATTTTTCCTCACGTTGCTGTCTTTTGATTCTTCTGATTTTAACCTGGCGACGTTTAATTAAAATATATGCTATTAACACAATCAACAAGAGGGACATGGCTAACAAGGATGCGCTTTTTATCTTTTTTGCCCCCTGGTCTGTTATACCTAGGTTAGATAACCATCCGCCTTTATCTACCTGCCCCCCTGTTACCACATCATATTCCCCAATCAGCTCGTCACCTGCATATAATTTGACTTTTCCTGCCTTTTGGCCCAATGTTACCGGGGCTGCAAGAGATTCAAACAGCTCCGTTTCAGTCTTTAATAAACTAGCCGAGGCTTCAACAGGAAGTGTCACCTTTACTTCTTCTGGAAGAACAACCCTAACGCTTTTCACTGAACCTCTACTAATTGGAAGTATACCCATATCACTTCCCTTTTCTAAAGCCTTGATAGTTTTATAATTGTCAAATCCATAATCCAACAAGGCAATGCAGTCCTCAAAACGGCCCATTTCCGTAGTTGAAAGTGTAACAGCTATTAGTTCCGTATCACCTCTTATCGCCCCCGATACCAAACATCCGCCAGCTTTACCTGTGTATCCCGTTTTTATACCGGTTATACCTTCGTATTTACAAGCCCTAGCCTGACCGTTGACAGTAACCTTGTATATGCTATCATAGAGCATTCTATTGGTGTTATAAAAGTATCTAGTATCCTGCTTATTTGTTGCAGCCATTGTGTACTGGTATGTGCTTACATAATCCCGAAAAATCTCGTTTTTCATGGCGTATTTTGCTATCATAGCCAAATCATAGGCCGTAGTCAGGTGGTCATCTTCATGGAGGCCATTGGGATTTACAAAATTAGTATTTAGGGCTCCAAGCTCCTTAGCTTTCTTGTTCATAAGCTTGGCAAATTCTTCTACGGTCCCGGATACCTGTTTCGCTAGGGCAACAGCAGCGTCGTTGGCAGATTCTAGCATCATTCCATACATTACCTCTTCAACAGTAACATCTTCACCTTCTAGAAGATAAATCCTACTACCTTCTGTGAAGGGCGTTTCCCCATCTATTTCAACTTTGTCTGATAAATTCAAATTTTCCAAAGTCAAAATTGCTGTCATAATTTTCGTAGTACTAGCTGGGTAATACTGTTCATGGATATTTTTTTCAAACAGTATTTTCCCTGTATTGGCGTCTATCAGAATAGCACCTTTCCCAGTCAAGTCCGGCGGAGGTGTGGCCCCAAATGTCCAAGTCACCGTTCCAAATAAAATAAATAATGCAATTAATATTGTAGATAATGGTTTTCTCATTAGTTAATCCCTGTCCGTCCTTATAAATTTACTTCTATCTTATTTCCTGAAAAAATAATCGGTCAACTCATAGCCCTTGGAAAAAAACATTCCCTTATTTCCATACGTCTCACCATATGCCCTGGCCCTGTCCTCACTTTTACGATCTGTACTATCGTAAAGCACAAAAGGTACCGGCCCCCCTAAATGGGTCCTAATTCGCAAAGGGGTCTGGTGGTCCGGCAATACAAGAAACCTGTATTCCTCTAGGTCATTTTCTAGAAATTCTGTCAGGGGCCCCACTATTTTTTCATCTATAAGTTCAAGGCATTTAATTTTACCGCCCAGGTCTCCCTGATGAGAACATTCATCGGGACCCTCTAAATGCAGAAACACGAAATCATTGCCATCTTTAAAGGCATCTATAGCAGCCTTTGCCTTTCCCCCATAGTTAGTATTAATAGTACCTGTCGCCCCATCCACATTAATAGGCTCCATGCCTGCACATATCCCTATACCTTTTATTAAATCTACAGCTGATATAGTTACACCCTTGACTAGATATTTATCAAAAATTGTCGTTAGATTTGGCTTCCTTCCCTGGCCCCAAATCCATATTGAGTTAGCCGGGTTTAATCCTTTTTCCATCCGAGCAATATTTATTGGGTGATCCTTTAAAATCTGATAACTTTTTTTCATCATATCCCTTATAAAAGCTGATCCTTGGCCTTTTGGCAGATGTGGTTGGGTCCTTTGATCTAAGACATCATGGGGCGGTGTTAAGTCGTATTCTGTACTACCTTGATGAACTATCATTGCATGACGATAACTAAATCCTCCATAGAATTTTATTTCATCCGTAGCCAACTCCTGGTTTACAGCCTTTACCAATATTCTTGCTTCCTCTGTAGTAATATCTCCGGCGCTGTGGTCTTTTATGATTAAATCTTCATACGCACCCTCTCCATCCAAAGTTACCAGATTGCATCGGAATGCTACATCCGTTAAGGCCATTTCTATACCCATGCTGACAGCCTCAAGGGGTGACCTGCCCGTATGATAAACTTTGGGGTCATAACCCATTACAGATAAATTTGCAGCGTCGCTTCCCGGAGCCATCCCCTTTGGTATAGTGCTTACCATACCTACACTTCCACGGGCCGCAAGGGTGTTAATGTTGGGAAGTTTAGCAGCCTCAAGGGGTGTTTTGCCATCCAGTTCCTCCATAGGCTCATCGCCTGCGCCATCAGTAACCAATATTAAATATCTCATTTTACTATCCTTTTCAAAATTATTTTTATTTCAAGCATCAAATATCAATATTTTCCCACATATTTAGTGAACAAAATCTCAACATTTTGGTTGGTAAAATCTTATTATTAGCATTTGATACCTGATTATCTTCAGTATCAAAACCTTATAATTCGACAAGATTTCGTTTTTTTCCTTATAAGTTTAACATAACAAAGCTACCCAGGACAAGGGAAAAACATCCTTGACCTTCTCAAATCTTGCTAATATGAAAATCATTGTGATATAATGTTCAAGATTGACTAACTTAAGGAGAAAATAAATGGGTAAAGTAGACAGAATATATAATTTTTCAGCAGGTCCATCCATGCTCCCTTTAGCGGTGCTTGAGCAGGCAGCCAAAGAAATGGTATCCTATAATAATTCCGGAATGTCGGTAATGGAGATGAGCCACCGATCTGATAAGTTTGAGAATATAATCCAGTCAGCAGAAAAAAATCTCAGGGAGCTCATGGCAATTCCCGACTCCTACAAGGTTCTTTTCCTTCAAGGAGGTGGATCCCTACAATTTTCCATGATTCCTATGAACCTTTTTAGAAATAGTAGAAAGGCGGATTATATCGTAACAGGCCGTTGGGCAAAAAATGCAGCTAAAGAGGCTAGAAAATTAGGCCAGGTGAATATTGTTGCTACATCGGAAGATAAAACCTTCACGTATATACCAGATTTTCATGAATATAAAAATAGACTTTCTGATGAAGCGGATTATTGTTATATTACATATAATAACACCATATATGGCACAAAATATACAGAGCTTCCAAATACCGGCCGGATACCCTTAGTTGCCGATATCTCCTCCTCAATCCTTTCAGAGGAGCTTGACGTTACAAACTTTGCTTTGCTGTTTGCTGGGGCACAGAAAAACATTGGGCCTGCCGGATTAACCATAGTAATAATTAGGGAGGACCTTTTGGGCTTTGCCCCTGAGTCTACCCCCGATATGTTAAACTATAAGGTGCATGCGGATGCAAAATCCCTTTTCAACACCCCACCATCATATTCTATTTACATGGCGGGATTAACCTTCCAGTGGATTAAAGGTCAGGGTGGAGTAAGGGCCCTTGAAAAAACAAACCGTGAAAAGGCCGACATTTTATATAGGGCTATTGACGAAAGTAAAATATTCAAGTGTCCAATATCAAACAAAGACCGATCCCTCATGAATGTGATCTTTCTAACCGGCGACCAATCCCTGGACAAGAAATTTATCCTGGGTGCCCAACAGCGGGGTTTGGTAAATCTAGGAGGACACCGAAGCATTGGTGGGATGCGGGCAAGTATTTATAACGCAATGCCATTGGACGGTGTTGAAAGGTTGGTAGATTACATGAAAGATTTCGAACAAAGACTTTAATATACAAATTAAGGAGTAGGGTATGTACAAGATTGCAACACTGAATAAAATATCTCCAAAAGGGATTTCCTGTTTTCCGGACACTTATAAAATCATTGAGGACGTTGACAAGGCCCATGGCATACTAGTCAGAAGCCAAGACATGAGATCAACAGAGTTCTCTGATAATCTATTAGCTATTGCCCGGGCCGGTGCTGGGGTAAACAACATACCCATAGAGAGCTGTTCAGAAAAAGGTATCGTCGTATTCAATACTCCTGGTGCTAACGCCAACGCAGTAAAAGAGCTGGTCCTAACAGGGCTTCTTATGTCAGCCAGGAACCTGACCACTGCTATCGCCTGGACTAAGACCCTTTCTGCCACTTCGGATATTCCTAAGACAGTAGAAAAGAATAAGTCTAAATTTGCGGGCCATGAGATAAAGGGTAAAACCTTAGGGGTAATTGGATTAGGCGCCATAGGGGTAATGGTTGCCAATGGGGCTGAATGTCTCGGCATGAAGGTATTAGGCTACGACCCCTACATCACCATACCATCTGCCCATGAATTGTCTTGCTGCCCCTGTGCGATTATGTTACCATCCATGTTCCCTTTATGGAGAATACTAAGGAAATGATTAACAAGCAAAGGCTCAAGCTAATGAAGAAAGATGTCTGCCTATTGAACTTCTCAAGGGATCAAATCGTCAAAGAATATGATGTCTTAGAGGCTATTGACAGGGGTTTTATCAGAACATATGTGACAGACTTCCCTAATGAAAACTATCTAGATCGGGAACAGATAATCTGTATACCCCACCTAGGTGCATCCACCCATGAATCTGAAGATAATTGTGCTGTTATGGCTGCAGAGGAGCTGATCGATTTTCTTGAACACGGCAATATTAAAAACTCAGTAAATTTCCCTACATGCAGTTTGGGGCTTTGTACTACCAATGCCCGTTTAGTAGTATTGAATAAAAACATCCCATCCATGCTGGGGCGCATTACAGGTGTATTAGCTGATATGAATGTAAACATCAGCGATTTAATTAACCGCAGTAAAGGCGATTACGCTGTTACCCTTGTAGATTTAGATTCTCCGGTAGATGAAAAGAAACTTAAAAAAGCCTTGGATTTTGACGGTATTATCTCAGTAAGAATCATATGAATTAAGCCTTGCACTTTGCCCATGCCCATGCCCATGCCCATGCACATGGGATTAAAGGGATGGATAGTTTAGCCTGCTCTCCGCAGGACTAATCCCATGATTAGGGTGTCAAAAGCCTATTTTGAGAATTTCAATCAACTGAAAACATTGAAATTTCAAGGCTGATATTTGTTAAAAATGAAGTAATGCGGTTTTTGACTTTGATCATCCCATATGTGCAAATATCCGAGTAATGTTGGAAATGTAAGCAATTTATTCATATATATTGTATTTTTTCGTCGATTTGTATCATATTAATTTGCAACAAAGGATAAAAATGTATTCCGCCCCTTCAAAAAGTATGCATTTCTCAAATATTTGCACACCCAACAAATCCGAAATCTAATCCTCACAAGTTTCCATAAGTGCTGCATTGAAAACAATACCTATGACCATTACATAGCCCAGTATATAGAACCAGAACAATAAGCCCACAACAGAGGCCAGACCTCCATAAAACAAGTCATAATTTGAAAACCTTGACATGTAGAAGGAATAGACCCAGGTCGCTGTAAATATTCCGGTTGAAGCCACCAGGCTGCCTGGGATAATTTTTTTAAGGGCTAGCCTTCTGCTGGGAAGAATATAGTTGATAAAGGTTATGCCCACAAAGCATAGGGCAATTGCTGCGGGCCAGCGTAGGATGAACCAAATTTCATTTATGCGAAAAGGAAGTAACAACGCATCCTCCATATATGCAGCGACAATATTCGCTACGAGTTTCCCATATACTAATACAGCCAAATTAAAAACAAGAAGCAATATGGTTACCACAACAGTAACCATTGCCCTTACCCTTTCCAAAATAAATCCTCTTCCTGCATTTAAGCCTGTATAGGTGTAGTTTGCGATACGAATCATAGAGTATTGCGCCTTTGAAGCAGACCACAAGGCGAAAACAAGAAACAATATACTTATAGTGCCAGAAGAAGTATAGCTGAAATAGCCCATTAGAGAGCCAGCAATCTCCTGGGAAAAATATTTAGCTAATAGTCTTCCCACGATATCTACAGACAATGAAAACAAACCCATAATCTCAGCTACTATTATAAATAATGGAACCATAGACATAAGGAAAAAAAAGGCCATCTCCGCCGCCACACCTTGATAATAAGGTTTTTTCATGCGGACAAATACATTTAAGATTACATATTTAGCTCTTTTTTTATTCATTTATGGACCCTCGTTGCTCCAGCTTATGCTTAAGAATTTTTAAAGCCCTTGCCCTATGGCTAATACAGTTTTTCAACACGGTTGGTAAATTCCCGAAGCTAACTTCATACCCCCTTGGTGCAAATAGTGGATCATAGCCAAATCCATTTTCCCCCGTAGCTTCGTACATTATATGCCCAAGGCACTCCCCCCTTGCAACAATTATATCGTCTTTGGAAAACACCATGGTTATTACAGATACAAATCTTCCACTCCTCTTTTCAACAGGCACATCTTTCATAAGCTCAAGTAATTTGTCATTATTCTTGGAATCGTTTCCTTCTTCCCCTGCAAATCTGGCAGAATATACACCGGGGCCACCATCCAATATATCAACCATAAGCCCTGAATCATCAGCTATTGTAGGGATTCCACAAATGTCAAAAATGCTCATGGCCTTTTTCAGGGAATTTTCTTCAAAGGTTTCTCCATTTTCTTCAATTTCAAAATCCCCTATACCTGCCTCTTCCCTGGATACAATCTGAAAGCCGAAAGGTTCGGTTATGGCCTGTATTTCCTTGATTTTGTGCTTATTTTGTGTCGCAGCTATTATTTTCATACAATACAACTCCCTTATAATCTATTTTTTTAACTTATAATGATTAGGGTGTCAAAAGCCTGCTTTGAGAATTTCAATCAACTGAAAACATTGAAATTTCAAGGTTAATATTTATTAAAAATGCGGGAATGCGGCTTTTGACTTCGATTTTATAATAATGCAAAAAACAATCAGCTGCCGCAACGCAGGTGATATATTCTGAAATTAATGTTAATTGCTATTGGCAAATATGTCAATGGGCTAAGACAGCCGAGTAAGGCAATCGCATTAAAAAAATAAAGTGACTTAGTTGGATTATCGTCGACAAACTGTGCGGAAAATCAAGTTTGGTGAGGAAGTTTTGCATACCCGCATCCCTAGATGTGCAAATATGCGAGTAATTGTGGGGCATTCTATCTGTAATTGCATTATATGGATATTATGGCCTATAATAATTACATATATTGTGTTTTCATCAATAAAATGTTTGAAGGAGGGCTGAAAAACCTGCATTACTTGTATATTTGCACAGTACAGATTTAATTAGAGTGTTCCTGGGTTTACACCTTCACAGCTTTGTAATAACCTAAGAAAAATGTGTACCCTGCCTGCTTTAAGCGGGCATTGATGACAGTGACATTGAGAATTGGGCTATTAGCTATACGCCAGTAGCCATTTATTGGTGAGCCACACATGGCGCACCAATAGTTTGGCCAAACCCAGATGAATCAGAGTTTGGCCAAATTTAGAATTTACCTACTAAAATTAAAATGTCTTTTATTCATAGGCGTACATAAAGAAGCTGTAACCAAGTGGTGTATAATACCAACCTTTCAGGTTCTCATTAACCATATAGGGGTTTGTGTAGAAATAAACAGGTGCTACAATTGATTCACCCATGAGAATATCTTCCGCATCGTGCATTGCCTGCATTCTCTCTGCTGGGTCCGTTGAGGATTTGGCTACTTTAACTAATGCGTCATATTCAGGATTTGAATACTGAGCATCGTTGTTTCCGCTGCCCGTTACCCACATGTCTATGAAGGAAATGGGATCGTTGTAATCGCCAATCCAGCCATGGCGGGAAAATTCGTAGTCACCTTTCTTTCTAGATTGTATAACTACCTGCCAATCCTGATTGTTCAATGTTACCTGAACCCCCAATTCGTTCATCCACATATCTTGCAAAGCCTCGCCTATAGCCCTATGGGCATCGTGGGTATTGTAAAGATATTCAACGATTGGGAATCCCTCACCGCCGGGATAGCCTGCATCGGCCAGAAGCTCCCGGGCCTTTTCACAATTGGCCTCATAATCGGCATCATCTATGCTATAGTAGCTGCCACCCACATCCCTAAAGTTAGATCCGGGTCCTTCCGCATCATAGATTCCTGAAGGTACATACCCGTTGGCAGGCATCTCCCCTGCTCTGGATATTTGGTTGACAATATAGTTACGGTCAATGGCCAGGGAGAAAGCTTCCCTCACCCGCTGGTCATCAAAAGGCGCCTGTTTAGTCTGAAAACAGACAAAATAAGTGCCTATATAGTCTGCTACCTTAAGCTGCCCCGATGCCAAAAGGGCAGGGATTTCGTCTACCGGATAGCCTGAAGTTGTATAATCAAGTTCGCCGGCATTAAAGGCTGCCAGTATGGCATTGTCGTCATCCATTAATTCGAATTTCAATGATTCAGGACCCAGGTTATCATAATCGTAATGGTTGGGGTTTTTAACCATTAAAATATAGGAGTTATGCACCCATTCGCTCATCATATATGGCCCATTACTGATATAGCTATCAGGCTCGAATGTCCATTGATCGCCATATTCATCAATCATATCTTTGCGAACAGGGAAGGTTGCAGGAAAAGCTGCAATTTCTATGAAATACGGTATCGCTGTATGAAGGGTTACCTCAAAGGTTGTGTCGTCCAAAGCAACAGCAGCCAGCTCATCGGCAGACTTGGTCCCTTCGTCGACGATTTCCGGTCCATTTAGAACGCAGTCAAGCATGTAGCTGTAATCAGCCTCTGTTTCAGGGTTTACCAGTCTCTTCCATGAATATTCAAAGTCATGGGCAGTTAGCGGCTCACCATCGGACCAGAGGATGTCATCCCTTAAATGGAAAGTGTAGACAGTACCATCATCGCTTATATCCCAATCCTCGGCCATTCCCGGTGCCAGCATTGCGTTACCTTCTCCGTCATCAACCCACTTTAGAAGACCTTCGAAGTTGTGATGAAGCATAATAGCTCCGTCGACGGCAGTGTTTAATGCAGGATCAATTGAGTCAGGTTCCGAAGCCAGGCAAAAGGACAAATCTAATCCATCTGCCACATCAGGTCCCTTTTCTTCGCCTCCTTCGCCGCATGCAGCCAGGCCAAATACCAAGCTCAGCGCAAGAAGCAAGACAAACAATCTCTTCATAGTTCTCCTCCCTTTTAGCCTTTCGGCTCGTCCAAATTGCATTATTCAAATTTGGATCAAATAAAAATATACAACATTGCTCCACATAGGTAAGCAAAAATTGTCTAATTAAATTATGTGACAAGCTGCGAAATGGTCAGGTCCTAATTCTCTCCAGGTCGGAAGCTCCTCCTTGCATCTGGGAATCGCATAAGGACAACGGGTATGAAATCTACACCCGCTCGGTGGATTCATGGGGCTGGGAATATCCCCCTCTAAAATAATCCTCTTTCTAGTTCTACTTTTACCGGGATCCGGGATTGGGACCGCCGATAGCAATGTCTTCGTATAAGGATGCAAAGGATTCCTATGAAGTTCCCTGCTTTCCGCTAACTCTACAATATTACCCAGGTACATAACTCCTATACGGTTAGATATATGCCTTACAACAGAAAGATCATGGGCTATGAAAAGATAGGTCAAACCCATGTCATTTTGCATGTCTTCCAGCATATTTACAATTTGCGATTGTATGGATACATCTAAGGCCGATACAGGTTCATCGCAAACGATAAACTCCGGTTGTACGGCCAAAGCCCTGGCAATTCCTATCCTCTGCTGCTGGCCTCCGGAAAACTCATGGGGATACCTGTTTGAGTGCTCTGTATTAAGACCTACCCGGGATAATAAAGCCCTTACCATTTCCGTTTTTTCCTTTTTGCCCTGCGCCAGTCCGTGTATCTCAATGGCCTCACCGACTATCTCACCCACAGTCATTCGTGGGTCTAATGAGGCGGAAGGATCCTGGAAAATTATCTGCATCTTCCTACGATAAGGCATCATATTAACCTGTGTTAAATCTACACCATCGTAAAAAATTTTCCCCGAAGTGGGCTCATACAATCTTAGTATTGTTCGGCCCAAAGTAGTTTTCCCACATCCTGATTCTCCAACAAGACCTAGTGTCTCACCTTTTCTTATGGTGAAATTGGCCTCTTCAACAGCTTGAACATAATTATATTTCATAAATCCCATTTTAATGGTGAAGTATTTTTTTAAATTTTCGACTCTGACTAGTTCATTTCCCATCAGGAGTTGCCTCCTTTCATGCCTTCAGATAATAGCCAGCAAGCTGCCATTTGACCATTGCCTAGGTCTATTTTAGGCGGCTCCATCCTAAGGCAGATCTTCATGCAGTGGTCACATCTTGGCCCAAAAGGGCAACCTACAGGAGGATTGAGCATGTCCACAGGCGTTCCCTCAATTGGAATCAATCTTTCATATTCCTCCGCATCTACCCGGGGCATGGACCGTAAAAGACCCAGGGTGTAGGGATGTTTGGGCTTGTAAAAAATATCGTCTACATTACCTTGCTCAACTATCTTCCCAGCATACATAACGGAGACCCTGTCACACATTTCTGCTACCACACCCAGATTGTGGGTAATAAAAATTATAGCCATCCCTGTTTTTTCTTGTATTTCTTTCATCAATTCGATAATCTGGGCTTGAATGGTTACATCCAAAGCAGTTGTCGGCTCATCGGCAATAAGCATTTTAGGATCACAAATCAACCCCATGGCTATCATTACCCGCTGCCTCATGCCGCCGGAAAATTCATGGGGATACTGGGACATGCGCCTTTCAGGGTTGTTTATACCCACCAAGTTGAGCATCTCGATAGCCCTTTCCCTAGCTTCGCCCTTGTTTACTTTCTTGTGGACCCTGACAGCTTCAATCAATTGATTTCCTATCGTATAAACAGGGTTGAGGCAAGTCATTGGGTTTTGAAAAATCATGCTTACGCTATTGCCTCTAAAATCCTGCATTTCCTTGTCAGTTTTTTTTAAGATATCTTCGCCATCGAAAAATACAGACCCACCAACTACCTCACCGGGACTCTGCAAAAGGCCCATTATTGAATAGGCCCCAACGCTTTTCCCGCTGCCTGATTCTCCCACAATACCCATTACTTCACCTCGGTTGAGATTATATGATATCCCATCCACCGCCTTAACCTCACCGGCCGGAGTAAAAAATGATACCTTTAAATTTTCTATTTCTAATAGTTTTTTATTTTCTATCTTTTTATTCATATATCCACCTGCTATTTTTTAAGACGGGGATCTAAAGCATCCCGGAGCCCATCACCAAATAGGTTTAAGGAAAGGATTAACAAGCTTAAAATAGTCGCTGGAATTATCAGCCTGTATGTGTAGGAATATATTCCTCCCAGGGCATCTGAGGCCATAGAACCCAAGCTGGTAACAGGTGCGGCCACCCCTACCCCCAAGAATGAAAGGAAGGATTCAAGGAATATTGCCGAGGGAATCTGCAGGAAGGTTGTGACAATAATTTGACCTATGCAATTGGGCAAAAGATGGCGTCTTATTACCCTATAGCTGGAAGCCCCCAAGGCCTTGGCCGCCGTCACATATTCTTGTTCCTTGAGCATCAAAACCTGGCCCCTGATTATCCTAGCCATACCTACCCAATACAAGATCCCGAAGGCTATAAATATAGAAATAAGGCTGGGCCCCATTATGGATAGGGCTTTTGCTATGCTGCTGTTAGAGGTGTTAAACCATTGAACCAGAGATGGTTTCATAGCCGTCGATAAAAGGAGTACAACCAGCATTTCCGGCAGGGCATAGATAATTTCCACAATCCTCATCATTATATCATCAACCCGTCCACCCATGTAACCTGAAATGGCCCCATAAATAGACCCTATAACCAGCACTATCAAACTGGCCACAATCCCTACAACCAAGGATATGCGGGTGCCAAACATGGTCCTGACGAAGAGATCTCTGCCGTGATTGTCTGTCCCAAAAGGATATTTTAAGCAGGGGTCAATATTCTCTTGCCCCCTGAACTGGGTAGTGTAGTCGTAATCGTAAAAAAGCGGTCCCGCAAAGGCAAACAGAATTAAGACTATTACAATGCCCAAAGAGACCATAGCTACTTTGTTCTTCCTCAACCTGCGCCATGCATCCTGCCAATAGGAAACGCTTGGCTTTACCTCCATAAAACTGAGTTTTTCTTCATCGCCGGCCTTTTTAAAGTCATCTTCCAAAAATTCTTGTTGACCTACTATCGGATCCACATCCATCTGCCAGCTGGGAAAGGGGAGCATGCCGAAAGCCCTGTTAAAGCGCATTATTTGGATCCCCCTTTCGCTAAATCAATCCTTGGGTCCACTGCCCTGTACAGAATATCAACTGCCAA
>CAZMMB010000001.1:0-3825 GCA_964567325.1 uncultured Oscillospiraceae bacterium | reverse complement strand
TGCCAAGGTCATTATTACTATAAAAGAGGCCAGGAAAATAGTGGTACCCATAATAATGGTGTAGTCGCGATTCATAATACTCTGGACAAAGTATCTGCCCAAACCCGGAATGCTAAAGACCGTTTCGACTACAAAGCCGCCGGTTAATATGTAAGCCGTAAGAGGCCCTAAATAGGTGAGGACCGGTATGAAAGCATTCCTCAAGGCGTGCTTAAATAATATAATAGAAGAAGGCACCCCCTTTGCCTTGGCGGTGCGGATGTATTCCTGATTAATAACGTCCAACATGCTGGACCTTGCAAGCCTTCCTATATAACACATAGGGTAAAATGCCAGGCTGAAACAAGGCAAAATATAACTTTGCCAACTTTTCAACCCCACTATAGGGAGCAATTTCAATTTCGAACCAAATACAATCAAAAGTACTGTGGCCACAACAAAGCCGGGTATAGACACCCCTACAGTTGTAACTACTCTGAGGAAACTATCTATCCAGTTTCCCCTGTTATAGGCCGCAATGCAACCTATAGGCACCCCAATAATTATAGCACCAACCAGGGCAATTACCCCAACCTTGGCTGAAACAGGAAACATTTCTTTAATTATAGTTGTAACAGGCCTATTCCTCTGCATTTTCATAGAAACCCCGAAATCTCCCTGCAAGGCGTGGGCTATATAGTTTTTCAACTGGACAGGGATAGGTTTGTCCAATCCATATTTAGCTTCCAAGGCCGCTATCACCTGGGCCGGTGGCGATTTTTCGCTAAGAAATGGGCCTCCGGGAACTAAATTCATCAATAAAAAAGTAATGCACGTAATCAAAAAAATGACCACTAGTGCCTGGGCTACGCGCTTTGTGATGAATTTAAGCATAATAATATATCTCCAATATGTTTTTTTAAGTCTAGAACACCTTCATTTCATTTTATACAGGAGTAGATCAAAGGTCAATAGGAAAAAAAGGGCACAAAAATCACTAAAAGGTGATTACCCCTTTTAAATGTGGGGCATTAAGTATCCCCCTTCTGATAGATTCTGCTAAAATTACCGGATTAGTGAGATAATCAGGGGATTCATCAGACACCTGGTCCATCCTATCCCCCAATTGCCGGATTTCATCTAAAATAATTGAGGCCTCTTCCAGTAATTCATCTCTCCTCTTAATTATCTTCGGATCTTCTAGAAAATTGGGATTGTCAACGAAACAATTTTGCATAACTCCTTGGACTATTTCACAGCTTTCAATCACATCTTGGGCTTCAGCAGCATGGTCCCCCTCGCAATATCCCACCACATGAATAATATCCGGCTTAATAGCCAAACCATAGACAGTCGAGGCAGCCAACTGCCCTTTTGCTACATTTGGCCGGGGGGAAAGATGCAATAAACCAGCCCTTATTTGTCTATATGTGGTGAAATCGTCATCGTGCAGTGACTCTATAAGCACTATCTTGGCCAACATCTTGGCTAAATCCATTGCTGGAGTTACAGTCGCCGGCGTATTGAACATGTACTGGGCGACATAGTGCCTGACTCCTACAGCTTTGGCATTATACGCAGCTAAATAAGCCATAACCACAGCAACTGCGTCGGGGGCTTCTCTGAGGCTCCAGTGGTGAGATTCATTCACTTCAAGGGGAATATCCCTTTGCCCATACCATTTCATAGTCTCTTGATTTTCCCCTATAGCTTCTTCCAGCCCACGGTTAGACCGACCGTCCAAAGTGCTGTACCAACAAAGGGGGACGGCACCCCAAGCATTATTTATAGTCTTTACAGATAATTCCGCCCACTTAATTAAATCCCTGGTACCACTGTATATCCGTAGCATAGGGCGATTAGCTCTAATGCTAGCCTCCTTAAGCCTGATTAAATCCTCAGCCGACCTTATAGGTGCCCCTCCAGCCCCATTTTGAAGGGGATCCATTTCCTTTTGCCTGAAAAATGATTCCTGGGCATTCTGGTCTGGGGCTATTGAAATAATATCTACCACACCTGACATTGCAATCTGCTCTACGCCAGCTATAGTCCTTTCCATATCCGGCAGACCAAAATGATGTCTAATTAATGGTAGGGGCCTTGAAGCTCCTATCCTATCAACTAAATTATCAGTTTTGCTAACGTCTTCAACTCCTTTTTCCCTTCCCTCTAAAAATTCCCTCACTTCAGAAGGATTCTCTAGACCTGTGAAACAGCGGTCAAAGATCCCCATTTCCTCAGCAAGCCTAGACACAGGCGGTGTTCCACCAAAGACAAACCGCCGGGATTCAATAAGCTCCTTTCCTGCTTTTCTAATAAAATCCTGCAATAATTTTTCAGCCGCCTCTGGGGATAGCCGGTAGCTTAAACCGACTATGTCAGGGTTGAATTCTTTTATAGCCTTCAGAAACTGATCTATTGAAACAGCAGGACCAAGAAATTCAGTTTCATATCCTAGCTCTTTGGCCAAGGCTAAAAATCTCACTATGCCAGCCACGTGAACGCAACTTCCCAAGGCTCCTCCTATTATTTTCCCTCTCATAATTCTCCACCCCTTTTTTCACTGTTCTTGAAATCAGATTGTTCACTGATGCCCTCTATGGTAAAGCTCCTCAGCTCTTTTAAGGACATCCCCGTAAGACCCATTTTTTCAATTGTGCGCCCACACTTCCAGTAATCTTTTTCATGTAAAATCGAAGCCATCTGGATTATGGAATCTATAACGGGTGTTTCAACGTCACAGAATTTACCTAAAGATGAAATGGGAACCAGGCTCATGGGGACATCTTCAGTTATATACCTGTGCTGAATTGTCTTTGGAGCCATGATACCATGGTAGCCACGATTGTTGCGGATAGCCTCAAAAAGTGTCCTGCCCGCCGAATCATAGGCAACATAGAGCCATTCCCTAGCAGTCATTACCCTGAAGCCCAATGCCTCGGCAACGCTTACCCTTTCCCGGTCCAGCCTCTCCAGTATTAAGGATACGGATGCCGTAATTCCATCTGTATAATATTCAAAGTCGCCAATTGTACTCTCTATTCTCCCTGCATTTAATACTGTGACAGCTGGGTGAAAAATAGAACCAATATTATCCAGGCTTGTCTTCATAACATTATCGCCGGGGATGAATTGTGGCAGGGCTGTTCTGAGCATCTTCACTACTTGTGGGGTCTTATGGGCGGGTATCGATGCTACTGGGACGCTATTTTTTATTCTAAATATTTGTGTTTGTGCAGGATTTACAGACCTGCTTGCATACAGGAGGGTTTGCGCTTCGCAAACGACAACATTGGCCCTGCATTGTTTCTCCCTTAGGACATTCAATACTTCCAGGGCCCCTCCCGTCCTACCCGGGTTCAGCACTACTATTTGGTCATCCTCCAGGCAAGGGGCAAGCTGCTCCGCAATAAACCTATGGCCTGTGGCCGGTACCACCACCATTATTATTTCCCTTCCCCCTATCGCCTCCGAAATATCCCTTGTTACTGTCTCCAGCCTAGCAAAGCCCCGGGGTATGTTATCATTGCCTGATAGGATTTCAATTCCATTCCCCTCTTTGATTGCCCGAATCCTATCCTCCCCCCTATTGTAGAGGCTTACATCAATTCCACATAGAGAAAGGTGGCCTGCCATGGCCGTTCCGCCGTGCCCGCCTCCTAAAACAGCAAACTTATAGGCCCTATTGATCATTCCAATCTTTACCTCCCAAAATTCAATACAATAGTAGATTAAACATAGAACAAAGAGATACTATAATTAGGGCTTGCTGAACGATTCATAAAGGCCTCTAATTGCAGTGTTATGGCCATTTATGAATCTTACAAGTGCAAGGATAATTAGTAT